>NZ_RZPB01000701.1:0-3147 GCF_003998535.1 Mesorhizobium sp. M7A.F.Ca.AU.002.02.1.1
GCACCGCTGGCACGCCCAGCAGGGCAGCCAGTTCGCGCGTCACGCCCTCGACGCCGATGTCATAGGCGATGTGGCGGTCGAACTCCGCTGAGGGCAGGCCGAGGCTGCCATAGTCGTCGGGCAGGTCGCGACGGGCATGATCGCCCAACAGCACGATGCCTCGCTTGCGGTCGCCCTCGATGATGTCGAAAGGCGCGAAAACTGTGGATCGGGTCATTGGCGGGAAATGGTCTGTTCGCTGGCTTCCGGGGAGGATGCTATCGTCATTCCACGAAGACGACGCTTGCGCAATGCCGTTGTTTGGCCAAGGTTTCCCGGGAAATCTGGCACAAGTCGGCGAATTGTGCGCCGGAGCCTTTCTAAATCGATTGGAATTGGACAAAACGGTGCGTTGACATGCGCCCGGACTTTTCCGAAAAGGGGCGCAGAGAGATGCTGATGTGGTTTTTGAGGGGTTTTCGGATGAGTTCCGCCGGCGGGCAGCGCATGCGCTCTGCCTTTGCCATGCCGCTCCTCACTCTTGCCATCGGCCTGCCGGCCATGGTCGTGGCTTCGCCGGCGCGTGCCGATTTCCGCGTCTGCAACGCCACGCAGAACCTGGTTGGTGTCGGCATCGGCTATCGCGCCAAGGCCGGCTGGATCACTGAAGGCTGGTGGCACATCGAGGGATCGAGCTGCAAGACGCTGATCGAAGGGCCGCTGTCATCAAGGTTTTACTATCTTTATGCAGAAGACGCCGAACGCGGTGGACGCTGGGACGGCCCGATCAACATGTGCGTGGCTGAAAAAGAGTTCAAGATCGCAGGCGTAACCGACTGCGTCGCCCGGGGCTTTCAGCGCGCCGGATTCCAGGAATATGACACGGGCGAACAGGCAAGCTGGATGGTCCAGCTGACCGATGAGTCCACAACGGGAGGCGCTCCAGCCACCCCGGGAACAAACAGTCAATGAGACGTAGCCGCAAGGTCAAGATCCTAGCCACCATCGGTCCTGCCTCCTCCTCGGAGGAGATGCTGAAGAAACTGTTCGAAGCGGGCGCCGATGTGTTCCGCATCAATATGAGCCATACCGACCATGAACTGATGCGCACGCTGGTCGGACGCATCCGCGCTGTCGAGGAAGCCGTTGGCAGGCCGATCGGCATCCTCGCCGATCTGCAAGGGCCAAAGCTGCGCGTCGGCAAGTTCGCCAACGGCAAGGAAGTGCTGACGCAAGGCCAGACCTTCACGCTCGACGACAATCCCGAGCCCGGCACCTCGACCAGGGTCTATCTGCCGCATCCGGAAATCCTGAGCTCGGTCGAAGCCGGCCATCGCCTGCTGATCGACGATGGCAAGCTCGAGCTGAAGGCGGTGAAGAGCGACGGCAAGTCGATCGTCTGCACCGTCGTCGCCGGCACCACGATTTCCGACAAGAAGGGCGTCAGCCTGCCTGACACCGACCTGCCGGTCGGCGCGTTGACCGAGAAGGACCGCAAGGACCTCGATGCCGTGCTGGCCACAGGCGTAGACTGGGTGGCGCTGTCCTTCGTGCAACGGCCGGAGGATCTGGCCGAAGCGCGCAAGATCGCACGCGGCCGGGCGCTGATCATGGCCAAGATCGAGAAGCCGCAGGCTGTCGCCCGGCTGGCCGAAATCATCGAACTGTCCGACGCGCTGATGGTCGCCCGCGGCGATCTCGGCGTCGAGATGCCGCTCGAGGCGGTGCCCGGTATCCAGAAGCAGATCACGCGCGCCGCACGCCGCGCCGGCAAGCCGGTGGTGGTTGCAACGCAGATGCTGGAATCGATGATCACGGCACCGGTGCCGACCCGCGCCGAGGTGTCCGATGTTTCGATCGCCGTCTTCGAAGGCGCCGATGCCATCATGCTGTCGGCGGAATCGGCGGCGGGTGCCTATCCCGTCGAGGCCGTGGCAATGATGAACCGTATCGCCACCAAGGTCGAGACCGATCCGACCTATGCCGGCATCATCAACGCCCAGCGCTCCGAGCCGGAAGCGACCGGCGCCGACGCCATTTCGCTGGCCGCGCGCGAGATCGCCGAAACGCTGAAGCTGTCGGCGATCATCACCTACACCGCATCAGGCACCACAGGCCTGCGCGCCGCCCGCGAGCGGCCGCAAGTGCCTGTTATCGCGCTGTCGCCGATCCTCAACACGGCGCGGCGGCTGTCGCTTTTGTGGGGCACGCATTGCGTTGTCTCGCCCGACGCCGTCGACCTCGACGACATGGTCAACCGCGCCTGCCGCATCGCCTTCGACGAAGGCTTCGGCAAGCCGGGCGACCGCGTCATCATCACCGCGGGCGTACCGCTGCGGACACCGGGTTCGACCAACATGCTGCGCATCGCCTATATCGGGTCGGACACACAAGTCAGCCGCTAGATTCCCAAAGCGTGTCGGCTCTGAACGGTTCGGGCGACCGCCTTAGGTCGGCGCGAGTTCGGCCTGCGGTACCTTGATATCGGCGCATCTGCCGGCGCCGTAGGCGTCGCCGGCGATGCGCGCCTCCACGGTCCTGGCCATCGCCTGCAGGTCGACACTCTTGCCGGCGACCTTCTCGATGGCGCCGACGGTCAGGTCGGGCGCCATCCAGTCTGGCTTGTGACCGAGATTGTGCACCCAGACGAGTTCGGCACCGGCAATGTCGCGCGCCAGACCGACCGAATGGATATGTGCATAGACCACCTTGTCGCGATCGCCTGAAATGACCACGGTTGGCGCCTTGATCTCGTTGTAGCGCGGTGCGGCGTCGAGGGCATAGCGATAGAGCCCGGCGACATCGGTGGCGTTGGCGCGAAAGGCTTTTGGTCGCAGCACCAGCGGGATAGAGGCCATTCCGAGATAATTGTCCGGCACCTTGTTGGGCGAGAAAACGCAGGTGGTGGCGTCGGCCATCTGCAGTGTACCGGCCGGATAGGTCAGCGTTTCGGAAAACAGCCAGCCGAGCACGGGAATGGTGGTCAGATCGTAGTACCAGGCGGTTGCGCCGCCCGGCCATGGATGGGTCGCCGGTGCGAGGAAGACCAGTCCAAGTGTCTTGTCTGGATGCTCGCGGCCAAAGGCCGATGTCACCACGCCGCCGAAGGAATGGCCGACGATGACAGCCTTCCTGATGCCGAGATGGTCCATCAGTGCGGCAATGGTG
>NZ_RZPB01000702.1:0-3142 GCF_003998535.1 Mesorhizobium sp. M7A.F.Ca.AU.002.02.1.1
GAAAAGGCGCGGCAGCCGTACCGTGCCACCGCCACCCGGCAGCAGGCCGAGTTTGACTTCCGGCAGGCCGAGCTTGGCGCCGGCATCGGCAACACGGAAATGGCAGCCCAGCGCCAGCTCCAGCCCGCCGCCGAGCGCGGTGCCGTGGATGGCTGCGACCGTCGGCTTGGCGATGGTTTCCAGCGTCGCCACGATGGCGCGCAGTTCGGGCTGCTGCATCGGCTTGCCGAACTCGGTGATGTCGGCGCCGGCGACAAACGTCCGGCCGGCGCATGCAATGACTATGGCGGCAACCGACGCATCGTCGCGCAATTCGACCAGCGCCTGCATCAGCGGTTCGCGGACATGGAAGCTCAGCGCGTTGACCGGCGGATTGTCGATGGTGACGACGGCAACGTCGCCGTCGCGGCTGACCTTCACAAAATCGGACACGCAAACCTCCCAGCATTATTCAGCGGCCGTGGCCACGCGAACGGGATTTACAGCGCCATAACGTCGAAGGGAACCGGATGTCGGCCTGGCACAATGATTACAGGCCTTGAAGGTGTCTGGGACGACGAAGGCGGAGGCTACCGCAGCGCCTTCTGCCCGCCCGCCGCCGTGATCACCCCGACGATGATCAGCCCCGTCAGCAGCAACCGCACCCCGGCGCTCACCCCAAACGTGTTGAGCATGGTCAAAAGCAGCACCAGGAACAAAGCCGCGCCCCAGACGCCGGGGACATTGGCCTTGCCGCCGGCGACCGACGTGCCGCCGATGACGACGACGGCGATCGAGGCCAGCAGATATTCGTTGCCGATGTCGACATTGGCGCCGCGGAAATAGCCGGCGAGCAGCGCGCCGTCGATGCCGCCGAGCGCGCCCGACAGCGTGTAGGTGAGGAAGCGGATGCGGCCGACATTGACACCGGCCAGCCACGCCGCGCGAATGTTCTGGCCGATCGCCAGCACCGAGCGGCCATAGATCATACGCTGCAGCGCGATGGCCGCGCCGACGGTGAACAATACCGTGAGGATCGCCAGCACCGGAATGCCCAGCACCTGCCAGTTGGCAAAATCGGCGAAGCCCGGCGGCGGCTTGATCTGCAGCCCGCGGCCATAGCTGATGTCGATCGACTGGATGATGAAGCTGGCCGATAGCGTGGCGATGATCGGCGGGATGCGCAGCGCCCAGATCAGCAGGTAGTTGGCGGCGCCAATCGCCGCCCCGCAGGCAAGTGCCGCCAAAAGCCCGACCGCGATCATGGAATCGTTGCCGTCCATCACCTTCATCGCGACGGCGCTGGCAAGGCCGATATTGGCCGGCAGCGACAGGTCGACATTGCCTGGTCCCAGCGTGATGACGAACATCTGGCCGACGCCGACAATGACGGTGAATACCGCCAGCGAAAGGGCTGCCGTCACCATGCCACCCCCGCCATAACCGCCGGTGAAGGCGATCGTCGCCAGCCACACCAGCAAGGCGCCAATGAACGACCAGATCCAGGGTTTGGTAAGCAGCGATCTCACCGATGTCATCGCTCACCTCTCCTTGCGGCTGATCAGCACGCGCGCCGCCAGCACGATGATCAGGATGGCGCCGTTGGCGGCCACCTGCCAGTCCGGCGGGATGTGCATGAAGGTGAGCAGCGGCGAGGCGGCCAGCGCCAGCGTCAGCGCGCCGATCACCGCACCGATCGGCGACACCCGGCCGCCGACGAATTCGCCGCCGCCGAGGATGACGCCGGCGATCGCCAGCAGCGTGTAGCCATTGCCGATATTGGCGTCGGCCGAGGTGGTGATACCGATCAGCGCCATGCCGGACAGCACGCCGAACAGGCCGGCGAGCGCAAACAGCACAATCTTGGTTCGGAGCAGCGACCAGCCGGCGCGACCGAGCGCCGCCGGATTGCCGCCCGAGCCGCGCAAGATCACGCCGTAGGAGGTGCGCATAAGGCCGAAATGGACGATGAGGCCGATCAGCAGCGCCGCAATGATCGGGAACGGCACAAAAGGCGGCTTGAACGCCATCAGCCCGAGCAGCCAGTCCGGCGCCTTGCCGCCCGGCTTGGGCAGCACGAGAATGGCCAGCCCCTGCCAGACGAAGCTCATGCCGAGCGTCACCACGATCGACGGCAAATTGCGCAGATGGATCAGCGCCCCGAGCAGCGCATAGATGCCGATCGAGCCGAGCAGTATGGCGACGCCGATCAGCGGAGCGTCCTTCAGCCAGGTCGCGGTGACGCAGCCGACGAAACCGACGAAGGTGCCGATCGACAGGTCGAGTTCGTTGCCCGCGATGACGAACATCTGCGCGATCGTCGCCAGCGCGATCGGGATCGCCAGGTTCAGCATCAGGCTGAAGCCGAAATAGCTGATGGCGCGCGGGTTGAGCCAGGCGATGGCGATGAGCACCAACGCCAGCGACAGCGCCGGCAGCAATCCGCGCAGCAGGCGCGCGCGTGCCGCGCTGCCGCGCGCCGCGGACGCCTTGAGACCGTTTTCGAGTGTCGCCGCCGTCATCTCAGGCCGCATCGCCGAAGGAGGACTGGATGATCTTCTCTTCGGTCAACTCGTCGCGACGCAGATTGGCGACGATGCGGCCGTTCTTGAAGACATAGATGTGGTCGCAATTGTCGAGCTCTTCGGTTTCCGTGGTGTACCAGAGGAAGGTACGGCCGCGGGCAGCCTCCTCGCGCACGAGGTCGTAGACCTCCAGCTTGGTGCCGATGTCGACGCCGCGCATCGGGTCGTCCATCAGCACGATCTGTGCATCCGAGCCGAGCGCACGCGCAAACAGCGCCTTCTGCTGGTTGCCGCCCGATAGCGAGAAAATGTTGTTGTTCATATCAGGCGTACGGATGCCGATCTTCTTCTGCCAGAATGCAGCAAGCTCGGCCTCACGCTGCGGCGAGATCAGCAGCCCGCTGCGCAGCCGCGCCAGCGAGCGGATGCCGATATTCTCGGCGATTGACCATTCCGGAAAGATACCGTCCGACTGGCGGTCGCCGGCGACCAGCGCCACCGGCGCTGTCACCTCGATGCCGGCCCGGGCGCGCGTGGCGCCGCGGAAGATCGCCAGCAGCAGATCGGTCTGGCCGTGGCCCGCCAGCCCGGCAAGGCCGATGATCTCCCCAGCGCAGGCGACGAGGTCGGTGCCGTCC
>NZ_RZPB01000703.1:0-3138 GCF_003998535.1 Mesorhizobium sp. M7A.F.Ca.AU.002.02.1.1
GATGTTGCGGGTGGCGATCTCCTGCGCCAGCGACTTGGAGAAGCCGATCATGCCGGCCTTGGAGGCGCAGTAATTGGTCTGGCCGGGATTGCCGGTCACGCCGACCACCGAGGTGATGTTGATGATGCGGCCATGGCGGCGGCGCATCATCGGATGGGTGAGTTCGCGGGTGAGCCGGAAAACGGCGGTCAGATTGACCTCGATCACGCTGTCCCAATCGGCATCCGACATGCGCACGAACAGCCCGTCCTTGGTGATGCCGGCGTTGTTGACCAGGATGTCGACGCCTTCGAGATCGGCCTCGGCTTTCTGGCCGAGCGCCTTGACCTCGTCACGGTTGGACAAATTGGCCGGGAACAGCTTGACCCGGTCGCCAAGCTCGCTAGCCAGCGCCTCCAGTTTCTCGACGCGGGTGCCATGCAGGCCGACGATCGCGCCTTGCGCATGCAGCATCCGGGCGATCGCCTCGCCGATGCCTCCCGATGCGCCGGTGACGAGCGCCTTGCGGCCAGTCAATTCGAACATTTTTGTCTCCTGATTGAGAAGAGAACACCCCTTTGCAGGGAATGGGATCAAATAGGGCTTTATGCAAGCGCTGCTAGCGTTGCCTCGACCTCAGCCGCCGAGCCGACCGACGCAGTGGCGATGTCGCGGTTGATGCGCCGCGCCAATCCCGAAAGCACCTTGCCGGCGCCAATCTCGTAAAGCGTGGTGACGCCATTTGCGCCGAACCACTCCACGGTCTCGCGCCAGCGTACGCGGCCGGTTATCTGCTCGACCAGGCGGCGGGCGATCTCGTCCGGATCGCTGGTCGGGCTGACCGTGACATTGGAGAGGACGGGAACGACCGGCGCATTCTTTGTCACACCGGCGAGTGCGTCGCGCATAACGTTCGCGGCCGGCGCCATCAGCGCCGAATGGAAGGGCGCGGACACCTGCAGCATCAGTGCGCGCTTGGCGCCTTTCTCAGTGCACAGTTTCGCCGCCAGTTCGACCGCGGCCCTGGCGCCGGAAATGACCAGTTGGCCGCCGCCATTGTCGTTGGCGATCTGGCAGACGGAGCCTTTGGCGGCTTCCGCGCAAGCGGCTTCGACATCGGCCTGTTCCAATCCGATGATCGCCGCCATGGCGCCCTCGCCGGCCGGCACCGCCGCCTGCATGGCATTGCCGCGGATGCGCAGCAGCCTGGCGGCATCGGCAACCGAAACGAAGCCAGCGGCCGCGAGCGCCGAATATTCGCCCAGCGAATGACCGGCGACATAGGCGACCTTGCCTTTCAGCGAGAAGCCGCGCGATTCCAGCGCCCGGATCGCGGCCAGCGACACCGCCATCAGCGCCGGCTGCGCGTTGGCGGTCAGCATCAACGTCTCTTCCGGCCCTTCCCAGATCAGCTTCGACAGGTTTTCGCCGAGCGCGTCGTCGACTTCCTGGAAAATTCTGCGCGCCTCGGGAAAGGCCTCGGCGAGATCCTTGCCCATGCCGACTGCCTGGCTGCCTTGTCCAGGAAAGGTGAATGCAACGGCCATGCGCGGGCTCCCAAGGGCTGGTTTTGCTTGCCTGATAGACGAGTTTTTCTTGCCTGTGACGCAAGGCAGGCCGCCAAGTCAAGCCCGGTTCGACCCTGCTCGACCGCAGCTTCATCCGCCGAGTGCCTGTTCCGAAAGGCTTTTTGGCGATCACTCCTGATGAAAACCGCTCACGATTCGTTTGCTGGCTCTTCTTATTTTGGCCACAGGCGCTAGCTTTGCGTGACAATTCCATGACAATCGAGTGACGTGCTTGTCGCTGGGTGGGGAAGTTAAAGTGGCAAAGAGTTACAAACGCGCCGGCAAGGCCGCGCCACAGTTCCTGGAAGACGACCCCTCCACCGGCTATCTGCCGGGCAGGAGATGGCCGGTCGTGCGCTATGGGCTGATCAGCCTGGCGATCGCCGCCGTCCTGGTGTTTGCCATCGAACTGATCGTGCGCGGCGACTTTGCCGGCACGGTCTCCTTCTTCCTGCAGCCGCTCAAGCCGGGCTGGACCACCATCGTCGTGTTCGCGCTGATCCTGATCGGCCTCGATGCGGTGCTGGGCCGCAGCCATCAGAGCCTGATGATCGTCGCGCCGCTGACGCTATCGCTTGCCTTCGTCGGCCACCAGAAGTCGCATTATCTCGGCGATCCGCTCTATCCGACCGATTTCCTCTATGCCCGCCAGATCTTCGCGCTGTTGCCGCTTTTGGTGCGCGACCGGCCGATGACCGCGCTCGCCATGGTCGTCGGCATCGTCGCCGGCCTGTCGCTGCTCGTCTATGGCTGGCGGATGTGGCGCCGCAAGGTTCCCGCACTCAGCCGCAAGGGACGCCTTGCGCGGCTGACGCTGGCAGTGCCGCTGCTCGCCTTCTTCGTTTCGATCATGGACTATGCCACCTTCTCCTGGACCAGGGACCGGTTGCAGATCATCCCGATCATGTGGGACCAGAAGGAAAACTATGCCTCCAACGGTTTTGCGCTGGCCTTTGCGCTCAATGTGCCGATGGCGCATGTCTCTGCGCCGCCGGGCTATTCCGACAAGGCGATCGCGGCGATCGCCAGGCCCGATGTGACCGCCTCGGTGCCGGCCGAGAAGCCTGACATCATCATCGTCATGAGCGAGTCCTTCTGGGACCCGACCAAGCTGCCCGGCGTCACCATCACGCCCGATCCGATCCCCAATGTGCGGGCGCTGCGCTCCGGCTCGATGTTCTCGCCGGAGTTCGGCGGCATGACCGCCAATATCGAGTTCGAGGCGCTGACCGGCTTCTCCAACGCGTTCCTGCCGGCCGGCAGCATCCCCTACCAGCAATATGTGCGCACGCCGACGCCGTCGCTGGCAACCTTCCTCAAGAGCCAGGGTTATCGGGCGCGCGCCATCCATCCGGGCACCAACTGGTTCTGGAACCGTGGCGCGGTCTACGCCGATTTCGGCTTCAACGATTTCAAGTCGGAAGAGACGCTGCCGCCAATGCAAAAGCGCGGGCCACTGGCATCGGATGCCGCGATGACCGACGAGATCATCAGCGAGGCCGACGCCAGCGAAGAGCCGGTGTTCTTCTTTGCGGTCAGCCTGCAAAACCACGGTCCCTACGAACCGAACCGCTATTACAGTCCCACGCAC
>NZ_RZPB01000704.1:0-3129 GCF_003998535.1 Mesorhizobium sp. M7A.F.Ca.AU.002.02.1.1
GCTGTTGATCTTGTGCGAACCGGTTTGGTTCAAATCCTCCCGCTTGAAGTAGACCTTCGCGCCGCCCGCGAGGCCCCTGGCCGAGGAAACCTCACGAAGATGCTTCGTGAGGCCTTCGGCGAAATAAAGCTTCGACGGCCGTCCGGCATAGTGGGTCGACAGGTCAGTCAGCTCAGCCCTGAAATCCGCATCGTTCTTGACCTCGTTCCAGTGCCGCTCCAGATCGAGGATCAGCGGCATCAGCGTTTCGGCAACGAAACGACCGCCGAAAATGCCGAACATGCCCTGTTCGTCGGGCCCGGTGCGGAAGGAATTGGGTGTCGCCGGCTTGTTCATCGCCGATCTCCTGGCATCTTGACTATGAGGCATGTCCTTGTCGGAAAACCGGTTCCCACTTTTCCGGGACATGCTCTGGTTTGAGGCACCACTAGGCTGCGCGGGTGTTCCGCGCGGCCCTGACGGCCCGGAAAAACTGTTCGATCAGCGCCGGATCCTTGACGCCCGGCGCGCTTTCCACGCCTGAAGAAATGTCGATCCCAGGCGGGTTGGCAAGCCGAAGGGCATCGCCGATATTGGCGGCGTTGAGCCCACCGGAAAGCATGTAATCGACGCCGCCGTCAAGGCCGGCGAGAATGCGCCAGTCGAAGGCAACACCATTGCCGCCCGGCAGTTCGGAGCCTTTCGGCGGCTTGGCGTCGAACAGGAACCGGTCGGCTATGCCGATGAATGGCTTCATTCGTTCGAGATCGGCGGCCTCGCTGAGCGGCAGCGCCTTCATCACCGGCAGGCCATAGCGGGCTTTGACCTCGGCGACGCGCTCGGGCGTTTCCGCGCCGTGCAGCTGCAGCATGTCGGGCTGCATTTTGGCAACGATTTCATCCAGGAAGGCGTCGCCGGCATCGACGGTGACGGCAACCGCCATCGCCTTGCCGCGCGCGGCCTCGCGCAGACGGCCAGCCTCGGCAGGTTCGACATAGCGCGGGCTTTTGGCGAAGAAGATAAACCCGACATGGCTGGCGCCGCCGGCCAGCGCCGCGGCCATTGCCGCGTCGGTCTTCAAGCCGCAGATTTTGATGTCGAGTGCCATGGCGCGGGAATTGGCATGAAAAGCGATAAGAGTCGAGAAAAAGCATGCTGTTTGCCGGCACGGCCAAAGGCGCTACCTATGGATGGACAGGACGCAAGGCGGGAGCACGATCATGGCCGACAGAACCGTAGCCGAACTCAGGCAGAAGATTGCGCAGGCGCGCGAGGTCATCGCGCACCTGATCGACAAGGCCGCCTTCAATGGCGCCGAGGCGCACCGCGCGCTCGACTATTTCGGCGGCGATGAGTTCGACGGCAATTTCCTGCCGTGGCCGCATCATGGCGATGAGGGGTTGCGGCCCGAAGACTTGAACGCCGCCAACGACGATTGAGCGATCTACTCGAACATGATCGCTTGCAGCGCACCGCCATTGCGCTTCAGCCAGTCCTTGCAGCGATCGGTGTCGGGGCAGAGCTTTTCGCACAGTTTCCAGAATTTCGGGCCGTGGTTCATCTCCTTGAGATGCGCCACTTCATGCGCGACGAGATAGTTGATGACCGGCGACGGCGCCATCATGATGCGCCAGGAAAAGGACAGATTGCCTTCGGAGGTGCATGACCCCCAGCGGCTTGACGTGTCCTTGAAGCGGATCGCCTTGGCGCGCTTGCCAAGCGCCTCGGTGTGCTTGGCCACCAGCTTCTCGATTTCCTTCTTGGCCTCGCGCTTGAGGAAATCGGCGAGGCGGCGCGGCAGATGTATGCGGTCGCCATGCACGATCAAGAGCGGACCACGTTCGTCGCGCGACACGGTGACGGTGCCGCGCTTTGACGGTTCATGGACGATGCGGTGCGGCACGCCGCGCACCGGGATCCTGATGCCGGGCCGCACCTGCGGCCGCGTCGGCACCTTGGCCAGTCGCTGCTCCAGCCAGTCCTGATGCCGCTCGAGGAACCTGTCCACTTCGCCGCGGCGCAGGCCTGGCGGCACGGTGATGCGCAGACCCTGGCCGCCTGAATCGATACGCAGCGTCATTCGGCGCGCCCTGGCGCTCTCGACGATCTTGAGCGGCAGCGTGCGGCCGGCGACGCAATATTCGCGCTCCACGACAGGCGTGGGCTTGGGCTTTGCCAGATTGCGAAAGAAGCCGAGAGTCATGGGGGGACGATACGCGATTCGAGAAAAACGACTAGAACAAAAAAGAAACGGCGCCGCTCGCGCGACGCCGTTTTTTCACGATGTGACCAGTCGCCGGATCTCAGTCGTCAAGCAGGTTCGAACCCTTGCCACGCTTGGTGGTCGTCGTTCCGGTGCTCGGATCGGTCTTCGTCGGCGCCGTCGACTTGTTGCGGTTGGCCATGAAGCGGTCGAACTCGTCCTGGTCCTTGGCGCGGCGCAATTCGCGGGCGTATTCGTCGAACTGGGTCAGCATCTCGTCGAGCTTGCGGCGCTCTTCGTTCAGCCGCTCAAGTTCCTTTTCGCGCCAGTCGTCGAAAGCGACGTTGCCGGTGCGGGCGGAACCATTGCCCCAGCGCGCGGCCTTGTCGGAACCGCGGCGGCAACCGGCGAAGATGCCGTCGGTCGCGCGGTTGACGTCACGCTTGAAGCCATCGAGGCGGTCGCCCCAGATGATGTAGGCGAGCATGGCGAAGCCGAGTGGCCAGAACACCATGAAACCCACAACCATCAACGCGATGGTTGCCGGCGTCCAGGCCGGACGGATCAATGCGGATGTGTTCATTTTCTCCCATTCCTTCGGTTGGAGACAGCCAAACCCGGCTGCGTGGAATCGAAATGGGAAGAGAAAAACGGCGATTCAAGACAATGTCCGCCAAATCCGGACAAGCATCTGAAATGTTTATCGCTTTTTGATCATATCGAGGAAAAGCACGACCAGCCCGGCAATCAGGCCCCAGAATGCGGCGCCAACGCCGAACAGCGTCAGACCCGACGCGGTGACGACAAAGGTGACGGTGGCAGCCATGCGATCCGCCTCTTCCTTCAGCGCGATAGAAAGCGCGTTGGCGAGCGACGCCATCAGCGCCAGGCCCGCCACCAGTACGATCAGGCTCTGTGGCAGCACCGCGAAGATCGCCACCAGCGAA
>NZ_RZPB01000705.1:0-3122 GCF_003998535.1 Mesorhizobium sp. M7A.F.Ca.AU.002.02.1.1
GTTCTTGGCGGTCACCGCCAGCGTCGCCAGTGCCGAAACGGTGATGGCGGTGCCCAGCGACATTGCCAGCACCGACAGCAGGCCGCCGAGCCAGAGGCCGTTGAGCAGGGCGAAGCTGAGCACGATCAGCGCGCCGGAGCAGGGGCGGATGCCGACCGCCGCCACCGCTGTCCAGGCCGTGCGCCAGTCGAAGCGGTCGCCTGACAGCAGCGCCGGATCGGGTGCGTGCGAATGGCCGCAGGTGTCGCAGACTTCGCCGGCCGCGTGATCGTGATGAGCATGATCGTGTTCGGCATGATCGTGATGATCGTGATGATCGTGCGAAGGGCCGTGCACATGGTCATGCGCGTGCAGCGCGTGCGAATGGGCATGCGCCGAATGGCTGTGAGCTGCATGGGAATGGCCGGCATGCGAATGCGCGCCGTGCGAATGACCCCCATGAGAATGACCCCCATGAGAATGACCGGCGTGAGAATGGCCGGCATGAGCCGCCGACAGGCTGTAGGCCGGGCCCTTGCCGAACAGACGCAGGACGGCGGGGCCGAGTTTGCGCCACAGCAGCCAGGCGCCGAACAGGGTGACGAAGACAAAGCTCATGATCTCCATGAACCAGGCTGCGTCCGTCATCGAGACGGAGGTGCCGCGCAGGACGAAATAGGCGACCCCCATCACCGCGACCGCGGTCAGGCCCTGCAGCAGCGCCGAGACGAAGGACAAGAGGATGCCGCGCCGCAACGCCACTTCATTGGCCACCATGTAGGACGAGATCACCGCCTTGCCGTGACCGGGGCCGGCGGCATGGAAAATACCGTAGGCGAAGGACAGGCCGACGAGTATCCAGATCTTGCTGCCGTCCTGGCGCATCGCCTTCATCGCCGTTGCCAGCGCGCGGTAGAATTCCTGCTGCCTGAGATTGATCCACATCAGGATATGGGCGAACGGGCCGGTGGTGGGCGCCATGCCGTCATTGACGCCGATGCCGAGCGAACTCTGGGCATGAGCCGCGTCGGCGAAATGCATCATGGCGACTGTGAGGGCCAACAGGCCGAATGCCAAACGCAGGGACGGTTTCGTCACCGGCTTCATCCTTCTGGCTGACAGGTCAGTTCGAGCTTGGTGGCGAAGATCTTGCTCATATCGGTGCCGGTCGGGTCATTGAAAAAGGCATCGGTGAGGGTCTTCTGGTTTTCCTTGATGGCCTCGTCGGGGTCGGGACGGACCACCTTGCTGGTGCAGTTCGAGGGCAGGCCTTCGACCGTGATGTTGGAGTCCTCGGTGAAGTCGATCGCCGTGTAGAATGTCGGATCGTAGACGCCGATATCGATTTTGCCGTTGAGCTTGATCGGCACCTTCGGTTCGGACTCGAACAGGATGATCAGCTGGTCGTTGTCGAAATTGGCCATCAGATGCGGCGGCGGCGTCATCGCCACGTCCTTGCCGTCGACGGTGACGAGCTGGAAGTAGTTGAACTCCGCCAGCGAGGCATGAACGGTGTCGGCGACTTCCTTCAGCTCCTTGTCGTCGAGCTTCAGGTCGGAGTTCTTGTCGAATTCCATCATCACCGTCGAGGAAAACAGGTCGTCGAAGCGCCAGAGATGACGCAGAGCCTTCACGCTTTGGTGATCGGGGGAGAGGATCACATCGAGGCGAGCCTCGGCGAAGACGTGTGGATGCACGTAAGCGGGTCCAGTGGCGGCAAAGCTAGCCGCCAAGGCCGAAGCCAGCATGATTGCGTGCCGTTTCAGGTGCATTCTCGGTCGCGATTCCCTAGGCCTCGGAAGAGTTGCCGAGAGTTACCAGAAAGGGGGCGAAATTGGGACCGCTGCTCGGCTGAAGTGGGTCAGGCAACTTCACGCGTCCTGAACCACTGCACCAGGAAGTCGACGAAAACGCGGACCTTGGCCGGCAGATAGCGGCGGTGCGGGTAGACGGCGAAGATGCCGCCGCCCGACAGGATACGGTCATCCATCACCGACACCAGCCGGCCGCTCGCGAGATCGGGCGCGGCAATGAAATCCGGCAGGACGGTGAATCCCAGCCCGGACACGGCCGCGGCTCTCGCCGTCATCGGGCTGTTGACCTCGATCGGACCTGACACCGAAACGCTGACCGGATCGCCATTGTCGCCCTTGAACGGCCAGTTGTTCAGTCCGCGGCCATTGGTGTCGACGATGCAAGGCATGCGGCTGAGATCCTGCGGCCGTGTCGGCGTGCCATGCTTGGCGATCAGTTCGGGGGAGGCGCAGAGCTTTATCGAAAATGGCGCCAGACGCCTGGCGATCAGCGACGAGTTCTCCAGCCGCGAGATACGCACCGCAAGGTCGAAGCCTTCCTCGACCAGATCGACGAAGCGGTCGTCGAGCTGGATGTCGAGCACGATGTCGGGATGCTGCTTGGCGAAGTCGATCAGCGACTGGCCGATCGGCGCGTCGGCGAAGGTGCGCGGCGCCGACAGCTTGATCCGGCCGCGCACGTCGCCGGAGGATTCGCGCACCGCGTCGGCCAGGCTGTCGACCTCGCGCACGATCTCCGAGGCGCGCCGGTAATAGGTGTGGCCGGCCTCGGTCATCGAGAACTGGCGCGTGGTGCGGTTGAGCAGCAAAGCGCCGAGTTCGTCCTCCAGCTCGCGCACATATTTCGACAGCAAGGCCTTGGAGCGGCCGATCTTGCGCGCCGCCGCGGAAAAGCCCTCGGCCTCGACCACGTCGATGAAGGCGCGCATGCGCGTCAGTGTGTCCATGGTCAGGCCTTTCGTGCCGCGTCGAGAAGTTTCCGGCCGAGCCGTATCAGGGCAATGTCGCTGCCGGAAGGGCCAAGCAGCGACAGGCCGAACGGGGCGCCGGCGACCGAGCCGACGGGCAGTGTGATCTGTGGAAAACCGGACAGGCCGGCCAGGCACAGAAGCTGGAGCGCCCGTTCGCGATAGGCCTGGAACTGCTCCGGCGTGCTGTCCACGTAAGGCGCCGGACCAGGCACCGTCGGCAGGACAAGGAAGCCGTCCTTGCCGAGCAGGGCGCTCAGTTCGCCGCGAAAGGTCAGACGCCGCACCTTCTCGGCCTGCGCCGTCTTGTCGTCGACGGCGCGGCCGAAGCCGAAACGCTCCTCGACGCCGGTGCCGAGGC
>NZ_RZPB01000706.1:0-3121 GCF_003998535.1 Mesorhizobium sp. M7A.F.Ca.AU.002.02.1.1
AATCCAGATGCGCGCCGGCGACGAAACATGATCGTCGGCAGCAAGCGCCAGCAACCGCAACCGGCTTTCGCGCGCCTGGTCCTGATCGGCATCGAATTCCCACGTCACCTCAGGTCGATCGAACTGAAGCGATGGGACGTGAACGGTGTCGCCCCAAATCAGAATGCGTTCGCCACCGCTCGAAACACGAAAGCAGCTGTGTCCCGCTTCATGGCCATGGGCTTCGACAATGTCGACATGTGTCCCGATACGGTCTCCGGCCTCGAAGGGTTCCGCCATGCTGTGAAATCGTTCGAGCCGCGCTTCGGCGCGAAAAAAGCCGAGTTCTTCCCCGGGAACGAGCAAACGCGCCAGGCGCGGGAAAGCGTCGCGGCCGTCGGCAAGCACAAGACCATGGATGTGGTCGAGATGGGTGTGGGTGAAACAGACGGCACGGACTCGTCCGGCATCGATGCCAGCTTCGTCCAGCGCCTCGGGAAGTCGGCCCATGGTGGGATGCCAGGCGTTCGAGGCACCGGTATCGATCAGGATGATTCCGTCTCCATCGTCAATCGCGAAGGCATTGACGGACAGTCTGAGTTGACCACCAACCAATGCGACTTGTTGCGGCAATTCATCGCCAAATGGCTTGTCGCCGGGTTGCCGAAGCCGTCCGATCGGCATGTCGACATAGCCATCGCGCAAGGAGGTGATGCGCAAGTCACCAAGATCGTAGGTCTGATAAAGGTCGCCCGAAGCCATGCGGTGCATTTTTTCCGATCCGTCTGCAGACAACCGGCAACATGCGACGGGCCAGCTGCGTCGGCAACCCGCCCGCTCAATTCGATCTGTGCCATGGGTGCGTGCGTCGCCTGCCGTGGCCGGATGATGCAGTCGGCGAGGCGGTCCGTTTCGTTCAACTCGCCGGCATGGTGCTGATACCCTGATGTCACGATAGCCTCGGCCCAATCGGGGTTGGACTGCTACATCGACCGGGCTGCCATCTGGTCGCGACCCTTGCCCTGATATATCCGGCTGCGATCCGTCACATGAGTGAAGCCGTGAAGACATCCAGCCTGACCGGCGCCGTTTCCCCGATGATCCCGGTGCTCGTATGCGCGCTTGCGATCTTCCTGCTGTCCGGGATGGATGCGGCGATGAAGATCCTGGTCATCGCGGTCGGGGTCTACAACACCTTGCTGTGGCGCAGCATGGTCGCGGCCGTGGTCGCGGGCGCAGCCTGGTTGGCGGGACCACGCTTAAAGCCGACCATTCCGGTGCTGAGGCTGCATGCGCTGCGTGCCGCAATTGTCGGCGTCGTGCTGATATCCTTCTTCTGGGGCTTGGCCAGGCTGCCGCTCGCGGAGGCGATCGGGCTCAGCTTCGTGGCGCCCTTGTTTGCGCTGTTTCTCGCCGCGCTGCTGCTGGGCGAACGGATCCGACGCCAGGCTGTCTGGGCATCGTTGGCCGGCATCGCCGGCGTCGCCATCATCATGGCCGGCCAGTTCGGGCAGGCAGACTATTCGCAGGACGCCATGCTCGGCACGGCAGCGGTGCTCGTATCAACCGTGTTCTACGGATACAATCTGATCCTCGCCCGGCAACAGGCGCAGTTGGCCAAGCCGATCGAGATCATGCTGTTCCAGAACCTTTGCGTTGCCATCCTGCTCGGCCTCGCGGCACCCTGGCTTGCCGTCGCCCTGCCGAGCGATCTTTGGCTTCCTTTGGCCGGGGTGACGGTGCTGTCGCTCGCCGGGCAATTCCTGATGAGCTGGTCCTACGCCCGCGCCGAAGCGCAATATCTGATCCCGACGGAATACTCGGCCTTCATCTGGGCGGTCGCGCTTGGCTGGTTCTTCTTCGGCGAGGAGGCGACCTGGACCACGCTGACGGGAGCGTGCCTGATCGTCGCCGGCTGCCTGATCGCCGCGCGGGCCAATCCCAGGCTTGCCGAGCCCATCGAAGTGGCGGTTTGAACGTCGACGTTCAACGCCCCGCAGGATCGCGAAATACCCCAGTCTCCACCTCGTGCATGAAGTGAGCGATGAGAGCCGCGCATTGGCGATGATGCGTTTCGAGAAGCATGTGCCCGCTCTCAAAGACATGGATTTCGACGGCGTCGAGATCGCGGCTGTAGGCCATGATCTCGTCCAGCGCGAAGAAGGCGTCGTGGCGCCCCCACAGCACCAGGCATGCTGGCTGTTGGTCGCGGAGATAGGCCTGGATGGCCGGGAAGCGCGCGATGTGCGAGCCATAATCGGTGAAGAGTTCGAACTGAATGTCGGTGTTGCCGGGCCTCGCCAGGCGCTCCGTATCGAGATACCAACCCTCGGGCGGAAACAACACTTTCAGACGCTCGGGGAGACCGCCGATATATTGGTTTCGGGTCCCCTCGAAATTCATCCAGTCCGGCAGTCTGGCGCGGTTTTCTTCAGTCGGTTCGGCGAAGAACGCCTTCGGCGCGTCCCATTCCGGTCCCAGCCCCTCGTCATGAGCGTTGCTGTCCTGGGCGATCAGGCCGAGGATGCGATCCGGCCGCCGTGTGGCGAGATGATAGCCGACGGGCGTGCCGAAGTCAGTGATGTGGAGGAAGAATCGCTGGAGGCCGAGGGCCTCGATGAAGGCTTCGATCGTGCTGGCCAGGTTGTCGAACGTGTAGTCATAGGCATCGATGGAAGGGGCGGACGAAAAGCCGAAACCGGGCAGATCCGGCGCCACCACATAGGCTGTCTCCGCCAGCGGTTCGATGACATTGCGATAGACGTGCGACGAAGTCGGATATCCGTGCAGCAGCAGGATTGCCGGTCTGCCGGGATCGCCGGCATGACGGTAGAAGATGTCGAGGCCGTCGACATTGATGGTTTCGTGGCGGGTCTTGTAACGATTGCTGCACATCCTCTCCCTCCCAGGGGTTCCGCGCCGATCTGGCGACGCGCTGGCTTTGACACCACGTATCCGTATGATAGTGGTTACATGTAACCGTATAATCCGGTTAATGAGGTTATGTTCCATGGGCGATGAATACACCGAATGGGTACCGGATCACTTCATAGGCGGGCATCCCGCTTTGGACCTGTCGAACGCCGTGTTCGACCGGCGGGCGCCGGCAACAGACAATGAACTCTTCAAGTCCGTCCGGGAT
>NZ_RZPB01000707.1:0-3107 GCF_003998535.1 Mesorhizobium sp. M7A.F.Ca.AU.002.02.1.1
GTATGAAGGACCATCGGGAAAGTTCTGCGCTACTTGTGCCGCATCACCGCCGAGGCCGTGCTGGAAGACGACGGGAGGCCTGCCCTGCCCCGTGTCGAAGACACGAAGCGATGCATCGTCGCGAAGCAGGATCGCCGGCGCGGCGCCCATCAGAGGAGTCCCCGCAGAAAGGCTGCGACGCCGGGGGCTTCATCGGCGGACAGCCCGTGGGTGACGAGCGATCCGTCGAAGCCCGCTGCCTTCAGCCGTGAAACAAAATGCGGAAAATCGACGATGCCTTGTCCGGCGGTGGCAAAGCGGCCGTCACCAGAGCGATCCTTGGCGTGCGCCATGGCGATATGGCCGGCAGCCTCGTCGATCGCGGCGGCGACGATGGCGCGCGCTTCGTGTGGCGTCGCGTGCTCGAACAGGTTCGCCGGATCGAGCACGATCTTCAGATGCTTCGATCCCATTTCGGCGATCAGCCTGGTCGCGTCCCTGGCCGAGGTAACGATGTTGGCCTGCTCGGGCTCGATGCCGAGATCGACGCCGGCGTCTTCGGCAAGCGCCAGCGCTTTCTCCATCTCGGCGGCCATGTCGGACCAAGCGGCCGGCGTGCTATTGTCGGGATGATACGCCCATTGATCGGCGGCATTGCGCGAGCCGGTGCAGAGCGTGACCAGCGGAATACCGAGGGCCGCCGCCGCCTCGATGACGACGGCAAGACGGCGAAGACCATCGTCGCGCACAGCCTTGTCGGGATGCGCCATGTTGTAGGTGCCCGACAGCGCGGCCAGCGAAACGCCTGACGATCGCACTGCGGCACGGACGGAAGCGATGGCATCTGCCGGCACGACATCCGGCATCGACGGCAGGCCGGCGCAGGCGAGATTGAACTGCGTCGTCTCATAGCCAGCCTGCTTAACCGCCGTCAGCACGGCAGCCGGCTCTGTGCCGGCAAATGTCTTGGCGAAAATGCCGAGACGCATCAGACCGCTCCCGAAACCGAGGCGAGTTCGACCCGTTCACCTGTCTCGACCGAACGCGCGATGGCGACCATGGCGCGGATCGAGGCGATACCGTCCTCGACATTGGCGCCGCGCATCGGCGTGCCGTTCAGGACTGTATCCGCTAGGCCTTCCAGTTGGCGGCGGAAGAAGTGGCCGTCGGCGCCGAGCGGCTTGTGGGCGGTGGCGGTCTTCTCGTGAAATATCTCGACCTCGCTGGCGCGGAAGTACCAGGGGTTGAAGGTTTTCGCGATGACGGAGCCGTTCTCGCCATAGAGCTGAAAACCTTCGTGCCAGTCCATGCGCACGGCAACGGTCAGGTCGAGATGCCCGAGCGCGCCGCTGGCGAACTCGGTCTCGACGAACCAGCAATAGGCGCCGAATTTCTCATTGAGGCGGGCGCGCACGGCAACGATATCGCCGCACAGGAAACGCGCCGTATCGACGAGATGCGAGCCGTGCGCCAGCATGAAATATTGCCTGAGATCAGCCTTGGGATTGCCGGTCGGCTTCTTCGCCAGCTTGCTGGTGACCGGCAGCGGCTGAATGGCATCGGTGTTGGTGTAGCGATGGGTGGAATCGCAGTACCAGGCCTTCAGCGCCAGCACCTCGCCGATCTCGTCGCGGACGAAGTCGTGCGCGGCCTCCAGCGCCGGGTCGAAGCGCTTCATATGCCCGACCTGCAGCACCTTGCCCGAGCGCCTGACCGCCTGGGCCAGCGCCTCGCCTTCCTCCACCGAGGTGCCGATCGGCTTTTCGCACAGGACATGCTTTCCCGCATCGAGCGCCTTGATCGACATCGGCACGTGATAGGCGTCCGACGTGGCGACGATCACCGCTTCCAGTTCGGGATCGGCGAGCATGGCGTCGTAGTCGGCATACATCTTTTGCGGCTCGTAGGTGGCGCCCATGCGGGCGAGCAGATCGGGTGCCGCGTCGCAGATGGCGTAGAGGTCGGCATTCCCAGCCTTCACGCAGGATTGCAGATGCGCGAACTGCGCGATGGGGCCGCAGCCGAGCACACCGACCCTGAGGCGTCTGTCCTGTTTCTTGATCATCGTCTCGTTCTTCAGGCGCCCAAGCTGCGCATTGTCTGGCGGTTGGTTTTTACCGCGCCGGCGGGATCGGCGGCGGCCGTTTCGGATTCCTCCTCCAGCACCAGCCAGCCGTTGAAGCGCGGTGCGGTGTTGGCGATCTCGATCACCGCCGGCGTGTCGCAGACGCCCTTGCCGAGCATGGCCCAGCTGCCGTTGGCATCGACGTCCTTGAGGTGGATGTAGCGGATGCGGTCGCGGTAGGTGCGCAGCGTATCGGACATGTCCTTGTGGCCGCGCAGTATATGGCCGGTATCCGGTACCCAGCCGACCAGGTCGGGGTCGAGCAAGGCAAAGATCGCGTCGTAATCGGCGCGGTCGAACAGCAGCGTGTTGTGGTGCGAGCTGGGATGCACCGCGACCTGAACACCGTCCCTGCGGCCAAGCTCGCCGGCCTGGTTGTAGACCTCGGCCGCGATGGCGAACTTCTCGTCGCGCGGGCCGTCGGACACCACCGTGGCCGAGCCCATCGACACCAGCGCATTCGGGAAGGCGGCGGCGAAATCGATCCAGCGTTTGGCGGTTTCGAGGTCGGCGCCGATCTCCTCCTTCGACGTAAAACCGCTGTGCGAGCCAAAGGCGAAGGAAACCAGCGTCAGCCCCCACGCCTTCAGCGCGGCGGCGAACTCCTCCGGCTTGTTGCCATAATGTCCGATCATGGTGTCGGTGATCTCGATGCCGGCATAGCCACCGTCAGAGATCGCCCTCAGCAGATCGTCGGGGCCGCCGGTGAACCGGTCTCCCAGCATTTCCCAGGTGAAGGTCTGGCAGCCGACTTTGAGGTCTTTCACGTTCATCCTTTCAATCCTTGATACCGCTTATTGATTGATGCCACCCTGCGTCGCCGTGGGATGAACATCCTACTTGACCGAGCCCGCGGTCATGCCGGCGAGGAAGTATCTCTGGGCAACGAGGTAGATGAGCAAGAGCGGTAGCGAGCCGAGCACGCTCATCGCCATCATCTGGTTCCATTCGAAGGCATGCTGCCCCATCAACAGCTGGATGCCGATCGGGACCGTGCGCATGG
>NZ_RZPB01000708.1:0-3097 GCF_003998535.1 Mesorhizobium sp. M7A.F.Ca.AU.002.02.1.1
ATCTCGAGCAGCATCTGCAGAAGTTGGAAGGCTGAGACCATGAGCAAGGACGCTTACATCCACAAGGTGCTGCCCGGTTCGCCGGGCGGTCCATTGCTGTTCGTCTTCCATGGCACGGGAGGCGATGAGAATCAGCTTCTGTCGCTGGGGCGCGATCTCGCGCCCCAGGCAACCATCGTCTCGCCGCGCGGTGATGTGTCGGAACAAGGTGCCGCGCGCTTCTTTCGCCGCGCCGCCGAGGGCATCTACGATATGGACGACCTGGCGCGGGCGACGACCAAGATGGCGGGCTTCGTCAAGGCCCATGTTGAAGCAGCGAAGCCATCGGCCGTGCTGGGTCTCGGCTATTCCAACGGCGCCAATGTCCTAGCCTCGGTGGTGTTCGCGGTTCCAGCGCTGTTCGACGCGTCGGTGCTGATGCATCCGCTGATCCCGTTCGAACCTGAGGTCAAGGGCAGCCTCGCCGGCCGCCATATCCTGGTGACCGCCGGCAAGCGCGATCCGATCTGCCCACCGAACCTGACCACGCGGCTCGAGGCCTATTTGCGTGCCGACGGCGCCGATGTCACAGTGGAATGGCACGATGGCGGGCACGAGGTGCGGCCAAACGAGATCGAGGCGGCACGGCGGTTCTTTGCCGATACTGCCCAAGGAGCATAGCAATGCCTGACCAACTGCCTGAGATCGAACTTGAGGATCGCGGTTCCAAGGGCCGCTACGTCCTGCGTGGACCCGATGGCGCCGAGGCCGAGATGACTTTCACCAAGATCGGTGAGCACCAGATCATCATCGACCACACCGAAGTGCCGGACGTCTTTCGCGGCCAGGGTGCCGGGCTTCGGCTTGTCACCCGCGCCGTCGAGGATGCGCGTGCGGCGGGCAAGAAGATCATCCCGCTCTGCCCGTTCGCCAACGCTCAGTTCCGCCGCCATCAGGAATGGGCCGACGTGCTGAAGCGGTAGGGATTCGTTGCTTGGAAACGGCGCGGCAAGCGGCTGCCATCCCACCGGGGCGGCTTTGGCATTTGCGCGGGTGGCGCATCCTGCCTAAGTAGATAGGATATATCTTAGCCGCGCCGACAAACGAACCGAATGATCCCCCAATGACCGAAACCGATCTCGTTCCCGTCTTCGACGGCCACAACGATACGTTGCTCAGGCTCCATCAGTCGAAAGACACGGACGTCGAAAAACTGTTCATCGAGGGGAAATCGGGCGGCCATATCGACCTGCCACGCGCGAAAGCCGGCGGCTTCGCCGGGGGCATGTTCGCCATCTTTCCGCCGCCTGTCGAGAAATCCAGGCGCGGCGCCGTGCCCCTGGCGCCGGGCGCCGCCGAACCGCTGCCGCCCGAGGTTCCCCGCAATGAGGCGCTGACCTCGACCATCGCGATGGCCTCGATCCTGTTCAGGCTGGAACGGGCCGGAGCGCTCACCGTCTGCCGCAGCGCCGGCGATGTGCGCAATGCCATGGCGCAAGGGTCGATCGCCGCGGTGTTCCACATCGAAGGGGTCGAGGCGATCGATCCCGAGCTCACCATGCTCGACGTGCTGCATGAAGCCGGCCTGCGCTCGCTCGGCATCGTCTGGAGCCGTCCGAACGCCTTTGGCCACGGCGTGCCGTTCCGCTTCCCGTCTTCGCCCGACACCGGCCCTGGCCTGACCGATGCCGGCAAGGCGCTGGTCAAGGCCTGCAACCAGTTGAAGATCATGATCGACCTGTCGCATCTCAACGAGAAGGGCTTTCGCGATGTCGCCGCACTCAGCGATGCGCCGCTGGTGGCGACCCATTCCAACGTGCACGCGATCTGCGGCCATTCGCGTAACTTGACCGACTGGCAGCTCGGCGCGATCCGCGAAACCGGCGGCATGGTCGGGCTGAACTTCGCAACCGGCTTCCTGCGCGAGGACGGTCGCATGAATGCCGACACCAGCCTCGATATCATGGTGCGCCATATCGATTCGCTGCTGCAGGCGCTGGGTGAGGATGGCGTTGGTCTTGGCTCCGATTTCGACGGCGCCATGATCCCGGCCGTCATCGGCGATGTCGCCGGCCTGCCGAAGCTGATCGATGCATTGGCGGCACGCGGTTTCGGCCGCGCGCTGATCGAAAAAATCGCCTATCGCAACTGGCTCAATATGCTCGAGAAAACGATAGGTTAGAGACAGCCTGCGGCATGGTGTGTTCGGCCCGCCGGCATATGTCGACAAGGACATAGTTCGTCGGTGGAAGCCGGATACGATTGGGTGGATAGCCGGCAATGCTGAAGACCTTCACGGATGAGGGCGGCGAATTCGAGCGAGCCGATGTCGTCATCGTCGGTGCGGGTTTCACCGGCCTGTCGGCGGCGCTTGAGATGAAGAAGGCCGGCATCGATTTCATCCTGCTCGAAGCACGCGACCGCGTCGGCGGACGCGTCGAGTCCCGATTGAACGGACTTGGCGAACGCATCGATGGTGGTGGCCAGTTCCTGTGCGAGGACATGCCGGAATTGATGGCCATGGTCGAGGCGCGCGGCAAGACGCTGGTTGAAACCTATGTCGATGGCGACTTCATCACCCAGCCGACGATGTCCGCACAACGAGCTGAGCGGACCTATCATGCCGCGATGGCGATCCGCGAGCGCATGAACGGGATCGATCCGGACGATGCCTCGATTGCCGGACTGACCGTCGCCGACTGGCTTGCCTGCCAGCACGATTCGGCCGATGCAAGGATGGCTTTCCGTTCGATGATCGAAGGTCTCTGGTGCATGGCGCTGGACCAGATTCCTCTCTGGTATTTGATCGACAATGACCGGCGGGTCACCAACGAGGTGACGGAACTGCAATATTCTGTGCGCGAAACCATGCATTCGCTGGCCGACGATCTGGCCCGCGACCTTGGCGATCGGTTGCGGCTAAGCGAGCCGGTCACGCGCATCGAGCACAGTTCGCCAGGTGTTCTTGTCGTTTCGGCCGGGGGTGCCGTCGAGGCGCGCACGGTTCTGGTTGCCGTCCCGCCGGCGAAGGTGACGGAGCTCGCCTTTGCCCCCGCTTTGCCGGCCGGACTGGGGCGGGCAATCGGCGCCTGGGAAAGCGGCGCGGCTATCAAGATCC
>NZ_RZPB01000709.1:0-3093 GCF_003998535.1 Mesorhizobium sp. M7A.F.Ca.AU.002.02.1.1
TCGTACTCCGCTTCGCGCGCTTCCAGCGTGTAGTGGATCTGCTGCGTGATGAAGCGCGGCTGATGACGGCTGTCGCTGATGCCGAGCGCCTTCATCACCTGCCAGCCGGAATAGTTGGAGCAGCCGACATAGCGGATCTTGCCCTGGGCAACCAGCGTGTCGAGCGCGCCGATGGTTTCCTCCAGCGGCGTCACGCCATCCCATTCGTGCAGGAAATAGATGTCGATGACGTCGGTCTTGAGCCGCTTCAGGCTCTTCTCGCATTCCCGAATCAGGTGATGGCGCGACAGGCCTTCGTCGTTTGGACCTTTGCCGATCCGCATCCGTGCCTTGGAGGCGATCAGCACGTCGCCCTTGCGCTTGCCGCCGAGCGCTTCGCCGATGATTTCTTCGGAAATGCCGTTCGAATAGACATTGGCGGTGTCGATGACATTGATGCCGGCGTCGATACAGAGATCGATCATCCGGCGCGCTTCGTCGAGATCGGTCTTGCCGACCGCCGAAAAAGCACCGGCGCCACCGAACGTCATGGTCCCCATGGTCAGTGTCGATACTTTCAGGCCGGAACGGCCGAGGGTGCGGTATTCCATGTCGTCCTCGCGATTGCATTGGGAAAGGGCTGGGGAGGGCCGCCCGAAAGTGGCCGCTATTTGTAGGACAATTTGGGCGACGTGTCTCCATGCCAGCGCGGCGGATCGATCATGCCTGGCTGGACCGACAGCGGTGGTGACCATGCTCGCGCTGCAATAAAACCGTCATTGCAGGCCTATATGGAAGTCGGCTCAGGTGTTGCCGTTCCCGGGCTGTAGGCCGGGAGTTTGGGGCGCCGGACGTGGATCGACAGAGCTTGCAAGTGGAGCAGCCGATAATGACCGAGCTAAAACAGAATTCTCCGGCCAGGGATTGGCTTGAAGCCGAGCTCGCCGACACGCTTGACGAAGACTATGAGCTCGAAATGTCGGAGCCGGCGCTGTCGATGGAGATCGCCAAGATCTACAAGAACTCGCATCCGCCTTCGATCGATCGCATGCAGTATTTTCGCGACCTGATCACCCTGCAGTCCGAATTGATCAAGCTGCAGTCCTGGGTCGCCCACCACAAGAAGAAGCTGGTGGTGATCTTCGAGGGACGCGATTCGGCCGGCAAGGGCGGTGTCATCAAGCGCATCACCCAGCGCCTCAACCCGCGCATCTGCCGTGTCGTCGCACTGCCGGCGCCGACGGAGCGCGAAAAGTCGCAATGGTATTTCCAGCGCTATGTCCCGCATCTGCCGGCCGGCGGCGAGATCGTGCTGTTCGACCGCTCATGGTACAACCGCTCGGGCGTCGAGCGGGTGATGGGCTTTGCCCAGCCCGATCAGGTCGAAGAATTCTTCCACGACGTGCCGGAATTCGAGCGCATGCTGGTCCGCTCGGGCATCACCGTGGTCAAATACTGGTTCTCGATCACCGACGAGGAACAGCAGATGCGCTTCCTGATGCGCATCCACGATCCGATGAAACAGTGGAAACTGTCGCCGATGGACCTGCAGTCGCGCGTGCGCTGGGAGCAGTACACCAAGGCCAAGGAAGAGACCTTCGCCCGCACCAACATCCCGGAAGCGCCCTGGTTCATCGTCGAGGGCAACGACAAGAAACGCGCGCGGCTGAACTGCATCGACCATCTGCTCAAGCAGCTGCCTTACGAGGAAGTGCCGCACGAGGAGATCACTTTGCCGGAGCGCGTCTTCAACCCCGAATACGAACGCCAGGTGCTGCCGCGCGAGCTCTACGTGCCGGAGAAGTATTGAGGCAGACGAAGCTGCGATCTCCCCCACGAGGGGAGAGATTGGCTCTCCACCTTACGCCCGCTTGATGGTGACGTGCGTCGCGAGCGGGGTCGCCACCTGCTCGCTGCAGACATAGCCGAGCTTGAGCATGTCCAGGCCGGCAAAAAGGTTCTCGCCCGTGCCCAGCAGCAGCGGCGCGATCGCCAGATGCATCTCGTCGATCAGTTTTTCCTGCAGATATTGCCGTATGGTGGCGACGCCGCCGCCGACCCGCACATCCTTGCCGCCAGCGGCAGCCTTTGCCTGTTCAAGAGCTGAATGGATGCCGTCGACGACGAAGTGGAAAGTGGTGCCGCCCTCCATCGTGATCGGTTCCCGCTTGTGATGGGTCAGCACGAAAACCGGCACATGATAGGGCGGGTTGTCGCCCCACCAGCCTTTCCAGCTGTCGTCAGGCCATTCGCCGCGGATCGGTCCGAACATGTTGCGGCCGAGGATCCAGGCGCCGACATTTTCGAAGCTGCGCGCCGCGAACGCCTCGTTGACGTCGGTGGTGCCGCCATCTTGTCCGAGCACCATCTCGCGGAAGGTGCGGGTGTCGACAAACCACTTGTGCAAGGATTCCCCACCGACGCCGAGCGGATTTTGCAGATCCTGATCGGGACCGGCGCCATAGCCGTCGAGCGATAGGGTGAAAGCGTTGACGCGAAGTTTGGACATGCGAGCCTCCTCGATAACCGATTGTGTTTTGCAAGCAGTTTTTTGTAACAAACCGATTGTGAATTGCAAGCGGTATTTTCAAGCTCAAACGAAGCCCACGCAACGGTCAAGTGGCCCTCGCTATGGATTCCCCGGCCAAGAGCCGGAAATTGGTATGGATGTCGAAGCGGATTGGCCGACATTGCTCGCCGCGACCGGCCGTCGTCGCGAAGAGAAATTACCCCTTCAGCATCTCCGCCACTTCGGGTGCGAAATAGGTCAGGATGCCGTCGCAGCCGGCGCGCTTGAAGGCGAGCAGCGATTCCAGCATTGCCTTCTCGCCGTCGATCCAGCCATTGGCGCCTGCCGCCTTGATCATCGAATATTCGCCCGACACCTGGTAGGCGAAGGTCGGCATCTGGAACTCGTCCTTCAGCCGCCGGATGATGTCGAGATAGGGCAGGCCGGGCTTGACCATCAGCATGTCGGCGCCCTCGGCGATGTCCTGTTCGGCCTCTCTCACCGCCTCGTCCGAATTGGCATGGTCGATGTAATAGGTCTTCTTGTCGCCCTTGAGCAGACCGGCGGTGCCCACCGCCTCGCGATAGGGTCCGTAGAAGGCCGAG
>NZ_RZPB01000070.1:0-14328 GCF_003998535.1 Mesorhizobium sp. M7A.F.Ca.AU.002.02.1.1
CCGGGCGGCGAATGTCCTTGGCCGTGCGAACCACGACCGCCTTCATCACATCGCCCTTCTTCACGCGGCCGCGCGGAATGGCTTCCTTGATCGACACCACGATGATGTCGCCCACGGAAGCGTATTTCCGCTTCGAGCCGCCCAGCACCTTGATGCACATGACACGACGGGCGCCGGAATTATCCGCGACGTCGAGGTTTGTTTGCATCTGAATCATGACTGGCCGCCTTCTTCTCTTCTAACGGGATGGGCTCAAAGCCCCTCCCCGGTCTGTCCAAAATTCGTTGTTTACGCCCGAGGTCAGGCTTGGTCCGAAGACACGACGATCCAGCGCTTGTCCTTGGAAATCGGCTTCGATTCCTGGATGAACACCTGATCGCCAACCTTGTGGGCGTTGTTCTCGTCGTGCGCCTTGTACTTCTTGGTCATGCGCACGGTCTTCTTCATCACGGGATGCGTGAAGCGCCGTTCGACCTTGACGACAACCGTCTTCTCGTTCTTGTCGCTGACGACGGTGCCCTGCAGAATGCGCTTTGGCATGGTTTTCGTCCTTAAGCCTTCTTAGCCGCGGACTTTTCCGCAGCGATGGTCTTGATACGCGCAATGTCCTTACGAACCTGTCTCACGCGCGCGGTCTTCTCGAGCTGGCCGGTGGCCTTCTGGAAGCGCAGGTTGAACTGCTCCTTCTTCAGGCTGGCCAGGTCGTCGGTCAGCTGGTCCTGGGTCTTGGTCCGGATGTCTTCGGCTTTCATGATCAGCCCGTCCTTATTCTGCGATGCGCTGCACGAAGCGCGTCTTGACCGAGAGCTTGGCCGCGCCGAGACGCAGTGCCTCACGGGCGGTTTCTTCATTGACGCCGTCGATCTCGAACATGATGCGGCCTGGCTTGACGCGCGCCGCCCAATAATCGACCGCGCCCTTGCCCTTACCCATGCGGACTTCGGTCGGCTTCGAAGTGACCGGCACGTCCGGGAAAATACGGATCCAGACGCGACCAGCGCGCTTCATTTCACGGGTGATCGCGCGGCGGGCCGCCTCGATCTCACGTGCGGTGACGCGGTTCGGCTCAAGCGCCTTCAGCCCGAAACCACCGAAATCCAGGTTGGTGCCGCCCTTTGCGGTACCATGGATACGGCCCTTGAACTGCTTGCGGAACTTTGTGCGCTTTGGCTGCAGCATCGTTCTAACTCCAAATTCCTAAATGTCTCAGGCGTTTTCGCGACGACGACCGCGTTCGCGATCACCACCACCGCCATGCGCTGCATCGCTTTCGCTGGCCCGACGCTCCGAAGCCATCGGGTCATGCTCAAGGATCTCGCCCTTGAACACCCAGACCTTGACGCCGCAGATGCCATAAGCCGTGTGCGCTTCGGCCGTACCGTAGTCGACGTCCGCACGCAGCGTATGCAGCGGCACGCGACCTTCGCGATACCATTCCATACGCGCGATCTCAGCGCCGCCGAGGCGGCCGGCGCAGTTGATGCGGATGCCTTCGGCACCGAGGCGCATCGCCGACTGAACGGCACGCTTCATGGCGCGGCGGAACGCGATACGACGCTCGAGCTGCTGGGCGATCGACTGGGCGACCAGGGTCGCGTCGATCTCCGGCTTGCGCACTTCAACGATGTTGAGGTGCGTCTCGGACTTCGTCATCTCCATCAGCTTCTTGCGAAGCTTCTCGATGTCGGCGCCCTTCTTGCCGATGATCAGACCCGGGCGCGCGGCATGGATGGTGACGCGGCACTTCTTGTGCGGACGCTCGATCACGACCTTCGAGATGGCAGCCTGCTTGAGCTCCTTCTCGAGATACTTGCGGATCTTGATGTCCTCATGCAGCAGCTTGCCGTACTCGCCGGTGTTCGCGAACCAGCGCGAATCCCAGGTGCGGTTGATGCCGAGGCGAAGACCGATCGGATTGACTTTCTGGCCCATTATGCGGCCTCCCCTTTTTCTTCGACTTCACGAACGACGATCGTGAGGTGCGAGAACGGCTTCTCGATACGGCTGGCGCGACCGCGGCCACGGGCATGGAACCGCTTCATGACGATCGACTTGCCGACATAGGCTTCCGCCACGATCAGCGCATCGACATCCAGGTCGTGGTTGTTTTCCGCGTTGGCGATTGCCGATTCCAGCGTCTTCTTGACCGTGCCGGAAATCCGCTTGGCCGAGAATTCGAGATCGGAAAGCGCTGTCGCGACCTTCTTGCCGCGGATCAGCGCGGCAACCAGGTTCAGCTTCTGCGGGCTGATACGGATCGTGCGCAATACGGCGCGCGCTTCGTTATCAGCAAGCCTGCGCGGAGCTTTGGCCTTGCCCATGATTATTTCCTCTTCGCCTTCTTATCCGCGCCGTGACCGTAATAGGTCCGGGTCGGAGCGAATTCACCGAACTTGTGACCGACCATGTCCTCGTTCACCGAGACGGGAACATGCTTCTGGCCGTTGTAGACACCGAAGGTGAAGCCGACGAACTGCGGCAGGATGGTGGAGCGACGGCTCCACATCTTGATCACCTCATTGCGACCACCTTCACGAACCTTGTCCACCTTCTTGAGAAGGTAGCCGTCAATGAAGGGGCCTTTCCAAATCGAACGAGTCACTTGGCGTTACCTCTTCTTAGCTCTTGCGCTGATGGCGCGAGCGCAGGATGAACTTGTCGGTCGCCTTGTTGGACCGCGTCTTCTTGCCCTTGGTCGGCTTGCCCCAGGGCGAAACCGGATGGCGGCCACCCGATGTGCGGCCTTCGCCGCCGCCGTGCGGATGGTCGACCGGGTTCATGGTCACGCCGCGATTGTGCGGGCGCTTGCCACGCCAGACCGTGCGACCGGCCTTGCCGTCATTGATGTTGCCGTGGTCCGGATTGGACACGGCGCCAACAGTGGCCATGCAGGAGCCGTGAACGACACGCTGCTCGCCCGAATTGAGGCGCAGGATCGCCATGCCCTGGTCACGACCGACCAGCTGACCGTAACCACCTGCCGAACGGGCGACCTGAGCGCCCTTGCCCGGCTTCAGCTCGATGTTGTGGACGATGGTGCCGACCGGCATCGAAGCCAGCGGCATCGCATTGCCCGGCTTCACGTCGACCGATTCACCGGACACGATCTTGTCGCCGGGAGCCAGACGCTGCGGAGCGATGATGTAGGACAGCTCGCCATCCTCATACTTGATCAGCGCGATGAAGGCGGTGCGGTTCGGATCGTACTCAATGCGCTCGACCGTGCCGACGACGTCGAACTTGCGGCGCTTGAAGTCGATGATGCGGTACGAACGCTTGTGACCACCGCCGATGAAGCGGGCGGTGATGCGACCGTGATTGTTGCGGCCGCCCGACTTGGTCAGGCCTTCGGTCAGACCCTTGACGGGCTTGCCCTTGTAGAGGCCCGAGCGGTCGACGATGACCAGCTGACGGGTGCTGGGCGTTACCGGGTTGAATTTTTTCAGTGCCATTGTTCTGTCCTCGCGGCCTTGCTCAGAGACCCGTCGCGACGTCGATCGACTGGCCATCGGCCAGCGTCACAACCGCCTTCTTGACGTCGCTCTGGCGGCCAACCGTGCCACGGAAGCGCTTGATCTTGCCCTTGCGGACAAGCGTGTTCACGGCCATCACCTTGACGCCGAACAGCGCTTCGACGGCGGCCTTGATTTCCGGCTTCGACGCCTTCTTGGCGACGTTGAAGACGACCTTGTTCTGCTCGGAGGCCATGGTCGACTTTTCGGTGATCGCCGGCGAGACGATCACGTCGTAATGACGAAGGTCGGTCATTTAAAACGCTCCTCGAGAGCCTCGACGGCGGCCTTCGAAAGGACCAGCGTGCCGCGGCGCAGAATGTCGTAGACGTTGATGCCCTGGATGGGCAGCACGTCGATGTTGGGGATGTTCGTCGCCGCCAGCTTGAAGTTCTTGTCAAGCTCGGCGCCGCCGATCAGCAAAGCATTGGTCAGGCCCAGCGTCGCGAAATTCGCGATCAGCGCCTTCGTCTTGGCCTCGGTCAGCTTCAGCTCGTCGATGATGATGATCGACGCGCTCTTGGCCTTGGCCGAGAGAGCATGCTTGAGGCCGAGAGCGCGAACCTTCTTCGGCAGTTCGTGCTCGTGGCTGCGAACGACCGGGCCGTGGGCCTTGCCGCCGCCGCGGAACTGCGGAGCGCGTGCCGAATGGTGACGGGCGCGGCCCGTACCCTTCTGCTTGTACATCTTGGCGCCGGTGCGCGCGATCTCGGCGCGACCCTTGGTCTTGTGCGTGCCCTGCTGCTTCTTGGCAAGCTGCCAGCGCACGACGCGCTGCAGGATGTCTTCGCGCGGATCAAGGCCGAAAATCTCGTCGGAGAGTTCCACCTTGCCGGCGTCCTTGCCGCCCAGCGTTGTGATCTTGAGATCCATTATTCCGCTCCCTCTGTGGCCGGAGCCTCGTTCTTGGCGCCACTTTCGGCAGCAACGGCGCGGATCGCGGCAGGCTTCGGCGCATTGGCCGGCAGTGCCACCTTGGCCGCATCGCGAACCAGGATCCAGGCGCCCTTCGATCCGGGAACCGCACCGCGGATCAGGATCAGGCCGCGGTCGGCGTCGGTCGATACGATCTCGACATTCTGCGTGGTGACGCGGGTGTCGCCCATGTGGCCAGCCATATGCTTGCCCTTGAACACCTTGCCCGGGTCCTGGCGCTGGCCGGTCGAACCGTGCGTACGGTGCGAAACCGAGTTACCGTGCGTTGCACGGCCACCGCCCATGTGGTGGCGCTTGATGACGCCCTGAAAGCCCTTGCCGATCGTCGTGCCCGTCACATCGACCTTCTGGCCGGCGACGAAGTGCTCGACGGTGATCTCGGCGCCGACATCGATCATGTTGTCGGCGGAGACGCGGAACTCGGCGACCTTCGCCTTCGGCTCGACGGAAGCGGTCGCGAAATGGCCGCGCATCGCCTTCGACGTGTTCTTCACCTTGGCAAGGCCAACGCCGAGCTGAACGGCGGTGTAGCCATTCTTCTCTTGCGTGCGCTGGGCCACGACCTGGCAGTTCTCCATCAGGAGAACGGTGACGGGAACATGTTCCCCGGCATCGTTATAGATGCGGGTCATTCCCACCTTCTTTGCAATCACACCTGAACGCATCGGTTCAATTCCTTTAGAGTTCCGGGCCAGGGGCACCGCCCCTTACCGCGCTCTCATTCCCTTAGAGCTTGATCTCGACGTCGACGCCGGCGGCCAGATCGAGCTTCATCAAAGCATCGACCGTCTGCGGGGTCGGATCGACGATGTCGAGCAGACGCTTGTGCGTGCGCATCTCGAACTGCTCGCGGCTCTTCTTGTCGACGTGAGGCGACCGGTTGACCGTGAACTTTTCGATCCGCGTCGGCAGCGGAATGGGGCCGCGGACGTTTGCACCGGTACGCTTGGCCGTCGACACGATTTCCTTCGTCGAGGCGTCGAGCACGCGGTGGTCAAACGCCTTAAGGCGGATGCGGATATTCTGTCCGTTCATGCGTCACTTCCTTGTTCTGGCGCGGCGCGGGCAACTCCCGCGCCCGCGACAGATCGGTTTAAGTCCAAATTACTCTTTGATGGTGACGACGATGCCGGCACCGACGGTGCGGCCGCCTTCACGGATAGCGAAGCGCAGCTTCTCTTCCATGGCGATCGGCACGATCAGCTCGACATCGACCGTGATGTTGTCGCCCGGCATCACCATCTCGGTGCCTTCCGGCAGCGACACGATGCCGGTCACGTCGGTCGTGCGGAAGTAGAACTGCGGACGGTAGTTGGTGAAGAACGGCGTGTGACGGCCACCTTCGTCCTTGGTCAGGATGTAGGCTTCGGCCACGAACTTCTTGTGCGGCTTCACCGTGCCCGGCTTGGCCAGAACCTGGCCGCGCTCGACACCTTCACGATCAACGCCGCGCAGCAGCGCGCCGATGTTGTCGCCAGCCTGGCCCTGATCGAGCAGCTTGCGGAACATTTCCACGCCCGTGCAGGTCGTCTTGGTCGTCGGACGGATGCCGATGATCTCGAGTTCCTCGCCGACCTTGACCACGCCGCGCTCGACGCGGCCGGTCACGACCGTGCCGCGGCCCGAGATCGAGAACACGTCCTCGATCGGCATCAGGAACGGCTTGTCGAGCGGACGAACCGGCGTCGGGATGTAGGCATCGACCGCAGCCATCAGCTCGCGGATCGCGTCTTCACCGATCTTCTTGTCCGAGTCTTCGAGAGCAGCCAGAGCCGAACCCTTGACGATCGGAATGTCGTCGCCGGGGAATTCGTTCTTGGTCAGAAGCTCGCGAACCTCGAGCTCGACCAGTTCGAGCAGCTCGGCGTCGTCGACCTGGTCGACCTTGTTCAGGAACACCACGATCGACGGCACGCCGACCTGACGGGCCAGCAGGATGTGCTCGCGGGTCTGCGGCATCGGGCCGTCGGCAGCCGACACGACCAGGATCGCGCCGTCCATCTGCGCGGCGCCGGTGATCATGTTCTTCACATAGTCGGCGTGGCCGGGGCAGTCGACGTGAGCGTAGTGGCGGTTGGCCGTCTCGTATTCGACGTGAGCCGTCGAGATCGTGATGCCGCGCGCCTTCTCTTCAGGGGCAGCGTCGATCTGGTCGTAGCGCTTGTATTCGCCAAAATACTTGGTGATCGCCGCCGTCAGCGACGTCTTGCCATGGTCGACGTGGCCAATCGTGCCGATGTTCACGTGAGGCTTGTTACGCTCGAATTTACCTTTTGCCATTGTCTCTTTCCTTGGACGGCCCGGATCTTCAGTTCGGTCGAAGACCTTCAGTTCAGTCGAATGCGGGGCGATTAGCGACAAAGGCCAAAAAACACAAGCGTCTTTTGGCCGGGTGCCGTCTCACTCAGTCCGAACCATCGATCCGATTGCGGGGATGTGGCGCTGATATAGGAAGGCTCCGGGCAAAATGAAGGGGTAGCGGGCCGACCGATCGAGGCCGCGAAAGCGCCGGCTTGCTTGCCCGGCCCTGTCTGAATCATGGCCAGGCCATGGACCATTGCCGCCGCCATCCGCCTCTGATCTTGTGGCCGGATGCATTTCATCCCTGTCTCTATCCGCGGCCCGCTGTTCATGATCGTCTCGACGGGGTCGTATCTCGTCAACGATACAATGATGAAGCTCGCGACGGCGGGCCTGCCGTCTTATGAGGTGCTGTTTCTGCGGGGTGCCGCGGCGGCCCTCTGGGGCTTCCCGCTGCTGTTCGCGCTGGGCTACGGCAAGCAGATCCCGCTGATCTTCGACAAGCGCGTCCTGAGCCGGAACGTGCTCGAGCTGGCGGCGATCCTTTGCTATGTGGTCGCGCTCGCCAACATGCAGATCGCCGATTCCACCGCGCTCGGCCAGATCACGCCGCTCTTGATGCTGGTTGGCTCCTCGATCCTGTTTGGCGAGCGGATCGGCGGCCGGCGCATGGCGCTGATCGGGCTCGGCTTCGTCGGCGCGCTGATGGTGGCGCAGCCGACCATGCAAGGCATTTCGGTCTATGCCCTGCTGGCGCTCGGCAACGCAGCCCTTGCAGCGGCGCGCGACCTAGCCGGCCGGCGGGTCTCGGCCGAGGTGCCGGGGATGATCGTGGCGATTTCCGCCGTCGTGGTGGTGCTGATCGGCGCCGGCGCCGCGCATCTTGTTTCCGAGCGCTGGGTCATGCCCGGGGCGCATCACCTGCTGCTGATGGCAGGTGCTGGATTTTTCCTGATCTTCGGCCACTTCTTCATCTTCATGGCCTATCGCGTCGGACCGACCAGCGCCGTGGCGCCGTTCTACTATTGCTTCACCGTCTGGGCGGTCATTTCGGGCCTGCTGGTGTTCGGGCAATTCCCCAACACACTGGCGGTCTGTGGCATCCTGCTGGTCGTCGGCAGCGGGCTGACCATCGTGTCGCTGGATCAGCGCCAGCGCCGGTTGGCCGTCGTCGCCTAGCCTCGTTTCATTGCGGGAACGCCGATCTTTGTTTTCGCCGCCCCGATGCCATAGGCAAGCCACAGCCGGGCATACCGGCCTGAAGCCGGTCTTGCCTTCAGAAACTCGAAACCTCAGACGATCCGCAGGCGCCTAAAGCGTCCGCCTTGCGCTGAACTGATGGTAGGCCCACAGAACAACCACCGCCCCGATGACGGCAACGATCAGGCTGTAGATGTTGAGACCGGTGACGCCTGATGCGCCGAAGGCACTGAAGATCAGCCCGCCGACAATGGCGCCGACGATGCCCAGCACGATATCCATTATGACACCCTGGCCGGTCTTGTTGACGATCTTGCTGCCTATGAAGCCGGCGACCACGCCGAGAATGATCCAGCTGATGATACCCATTTTTTCCTCTCCATCCCCTCGCCAGCCGAACATTTTCATATGATTGTCAAAACCTCAAGCCAGCTTGAAATTCCGCCCGAATGCTTCATTGTTGAGGAGGGGTCGGGCCTTGGTCGCTATGGAGGATCCACGATGGGACTTTTTGACAACGCCGTTCCCGGCGGCAACATCACCAAACCTCTGATGATCGCACTCGGCGCATTGCTGGTCGGCAAGATGCTGAGCGGCAGAAGTGCCGAAGAGCCGGAACAGTCTCCCGTGCCCGCTCCGACCGCCCCCGTCCCGACGGAAACCACATCCGCCGACGGTGGCCTGCTGGGCGGCCTGGGCGGACTGCTCGAAAAGCTCCGGGACGCCGGTCACGGCAACACCGCGGACTCCTGGGTCGGAACCGGCCAGAACCAGTCGATCAACGCCAACGATCTTGGCGCCGCGATCGGACCGCAGATCATCCGCGAGATCGCGCAACGGACCGGACTGGACGAGCAGGAACTGCTCAAGCAACTGTCCACCGCCCTGCCCGGCATCGTCGACAAGCTGACGCCGAATGGCCAGGTGCCGCAGCAGCACCAGGTCGCATCCGCGTTCAACAGCTGACGCGGCGCAGCCACGACAATTGGAGCGCTGCGCTTCGTGCGCAGTGCTTCGGCTTGCCGGTGATGGGATGAGTGTCTGGAGCGGGTAGCGGGAATCGAACCCGCATATTCAGCTTGGAAGGCTGCTGCTCTACCACTGAGCTATACCCGCGCCTTACCTGAAGTACCGGATTCATCCGAAAAGCGCCATGCACTTTTCGGTCCGATTCTTGTCGCGTTTCAGGGCTTCCGGGCCGGCAGTGGTGGAGAGGGTTGGATTCGAACCAACGTAAGCTAAGCTAACGGATTTACAGTCCGTCCCCTTTAACCACTCGGGCACCTCTCCAGTCTGCCGCCGGAGCCATGCAACGAGGCATTCACGCCGATCCGGACCCGAGTTATGTGTTCTCCGAAACCAGCGCAGCGCCTTATGGCGGCAAGGCCATTGGGTGTCAACCGCGCAGCCAGCGTTTTTCGATGTTGTTCGCCGGCTGTGACGGCGGGCCATATCCTTGGCCGGAGGACACCGCTATAGAAGCCAGCCATGAGCGATAAAACCAACACCCCCAAAGACACCCATTACGCCAAGCTGCGCCGCGCCTATCGCGACGAGAAAAGCGGCGGCGCGCCGGCGTTCCGGCCTCGACAGCCGGTTCCGCCGGGCGAAAATGCCGCGGACGGACTGGTGCGGCTCTACGGCCTGCACACGGTTCGCGCCGCACTCGACAATCCGCGCCGCAAGATCAGGAAGATGCTGGTGACGCGCAATGCGGCCGAGCGCCTCGAAATCGCCGATCTCGCCGCCCTGCCCTTCAAGACGGAACTGGTCGAACCCAGGGATATCGACAAGATCACAGGGTCGGATGCCGTGCATCAGGGTGTGCTGATCGAGGCCGAGCCGCTTAAAGCCAAGCGGCTCGATGCGCTTGGTGACGCGAATCTGGTGCTGGTGCTCGACCAGATCACCGACCCGCACAATGTCGGCGCCATCCTGCGCTCGGCGGTCGCCTTCGGCGCCGGCGCGCTGATCACCACGGCCCGCCACAGCCCGCAGGAATCGGGCGTGCTGGCGAAATCCGCCTCGGGCGCGCTGGAGCACATCGACCAGATCGAGGTGAAGAACCTCGCCGAAGCGCTCGGCCAGCTGCACGAGGCCGGCTTTCGCACCATCGGGCTTGATTCGGACGCGCCGGCCGAACTCGAAAAGAGCTTTGCCGGAGAAAAGATCGCCCTGGTGCTGGGCGCCGAAGGCAAAGGCCTGCGCCAGAAGACCCGCGAGACGGTGACCACGCTGGCGCGGCTCGACATGCCCGGCGCCATCCATTCGCTCAACGTATCGAATGCCGCGGCGATCAGCCTTTACGTGGCACGGGCATTTTTGAAGCGCGGCTAAGCCAAAAACATCTCGAAACGAGAAACGGGTTCCGGCCATAGACGCCGGAACCCGTTCTTCGATGGGCCAGGAGTTGGCGGCTTGGGAACGTTGCGCCGCCCTCTCCTGACCTATGCCGCTTTGCCCCGGGTGCCGGCTGCCTCGCTGCCGACCTCGAAATCGGCCATCCTCTCCAGCGCCCTGACCAGGGCCGAATGATCCTCCTTGGCGCCGCCATTGGCCGCGCAGGCGTTGAACAGCTGCTGCGTGGTCGACGTGTTGGGCAGCGACACGCCGAGCGCTTTCGCGCCCTCCAGCGCGAGGTTCAGATCCTTCTGGTGCAGTTCGATCCGAAAACCCGGGGCGAAGGTGCGCTTGACCATACGCTCGCCATGCACTTCCAGAATGCGCGAAGCCGCCAGCCCGCCCATCAGCGCCTGCCTGACCTTGGCCGGATCCGCGCCGGCTTTCGAAGCAAAAACAAGCGCTTCGGCGACGGCTTCAATGGTCAGCGCGACGACGATCTGGTTGGCCACCTTGGTGGTCTGGCCAACGCCGTTGGGCCCGACCAGGGTGATGTTCTTGCCGTTCTTCTCGAACACGGGCTTGGCGCGCTCGAAGGGTTTCTCCTCGCCGCCGACCATGATGGTGAGCGACGCCGCCTTGGCGCCAACCTCGCCGCCCGAGACCGGCGCGTCGAGATAGTCGCAGCCTAGATCGTTGATTTTCCTGGCAAAAATCTTGGTCTCGATCGGTGAGATCGAGCTCATGTCGATGACCAGCTTGCCTTTGGTCAGACCGGACGCGACGCCGTTCTCGTGAAACAGCACATCGGCGACCTGCGGTGTGTCGGGCACCATCAGAATGATGATGTCGGCGGCCTTCGCCACGGCAGCATGGCCGGTGACTGACGTTAGGCCCTTGGCGACGAGATCGGCTGAGAGTTGCGATCGATGGTCGCTGGCTATGATCCTGTAGCCCGCGTCCAACAGGTGCCCCGCCATCGGTGCGCCCATGATGCCGAGGCCGATGAAGCCGATGGTTTCCATTTTGGTTCTCCAGTTGCTTGTGTGAAACGCCCCCTCATCCGGCCGCTAGCGCGGCCATCTTCCCCCGAGGGGAGAAGAGAAGCCGACGTTGGTGCCTGTCTCTTCTCCCCACCGGGGAGAAGGTGGCCCGAAGGGCCGGATGAGGGGGCGCGGCGTTGGCTAGGCCGCAGCACTTCCCTGCCCGGCTAATGCTTGAAACCACCCCAGCCCAGCCTCCGTCCCGGCCTTCGGCTTGTATTCCGCCCCGATCCACCCGGAATAGCCGATGCGGTCGATGTGCTCGTACAGGAAGGGAAAATTGATCTCGCCCGTCCCCGGCTCGTGACGGCCTGGATTGTCCGCAAGCTGGATATGCGCGATGCGGTCGAGGTTTACCTCGATGGTACGGGCGAGATCCCCCTCCATGATCTGCATGTGATAGATGTCGTATTGCAGGAACAGGTTCTTCGACCCGACACGGTCGATAAGCGCCAACGCCTGATCGGTATAATTGAGAAAAAAGCCCGGGATATCGCGCGTGTTGATCGGCTCGATCAGCAGCCTGATGCCGGCCTGCTCCAGCTTTTCCGCCGCGAAGGCAAGGTTTTCGGCAAAGACGTCCTCCAGCACCTTGCGGTCGGCGCCGGTGGGCACGATGCCGGCTAGGCAATTGACCTGCTGGCAGCCGAGCGCCTGCGCGTAGGTGATCGCCTTGGCGATGCCCTGGCGGAATTCCGGCACGCGGTCCGGCAGCACGGCAATGCCGCGTTCGCCCTTGCCCCAGTCGCCGGCCGGCAGGTTGAACAGCACCTGGGTCAGGCCGTTCTTCTTCAGCCGGGCGGCGACGACATCGGGCGCATGGTCATAGGGGCCGATATATTCGACGCCCTTGAAGCCGGCGCGGGCGGCGGCATCGAAACGGTCGAGGAACTCATGCTCGCCAAAGAGCATCGAAAGATTGGCTGAAAAACGCGGCATTCTTTTTCTCCTTTTCTCCGCCAAGCCTAATCCAGCATGACGATCGACGTCGGCGCATCTTCGTGGCTCTCGGCAAGCTCCTCGAATTCGGTGATCTTGTCGATCTCGGTGCCCATCGAGATGTTGGTGACGCGGTCGAGGATGAATTCGAGGACAACCGGAACCCGGTGTTCTTTCATCAACCGCTGCGACTCCTTGAAGGCACCGGCGAACTCTTCCGGCTTGCGCACCCTGACCGCCTTGCAGCCCATCGCCTCGGCGACGGCAACATGGTCGACGCCATAGCCGGCCTCGGGATCGCCTGCCCGGTTGATGTTCTCGAAGGCAAGGTCGACCTCGAAGTCCATCGAGAAACCCCGCTGCGCCTGGCGGATCAAGCCGAGATAGGCGTTGTTCACGACGACATGGAGATAGGGCAGCTTGTGCTGTGCACCGACCGCCAGTTCCTCGATCATGAACTGGAAATCATAGTCGCCCGACAGCGCCACGATGGTGCGGTCGGGATCGGCGGCGCGCACGCCAAGGGCAGCCGGCAAGGTCCAGCCGAGCGGGCCGGCCTGGCCGCAATTGATCCAGTTGCGCGGCTTGTAGACATGCAGGAACTGCGCCCCGGCGATCTGCGACAGGCCGATCGTGGTGACATAGGTGACGTCGCGGCCGAACGCCTTGTTCATCTCCTCATAGACACGCTGCGGCTTCAGCGGCACCTGGTCGAAATGCGTCTTGCGCTTCATCGTCTTCTTGCGAGCCTGGCATTCCTTCGCCCAGCCGGACCAGTCGCGCAGTCTGCCTGCCGTCTTCCACTCGGTGGCGACGTCGAGCAGCATCTTCAGCGCAGCACCAGCATCCGAAACGACGCCGAGATCCGGCGCGAAGACACGGCCGATCTGCGTCGGCTCGATGTCGACATGGATGAATTTTTTGCCCTTGGTATAGACATCGACGGAGCCGGTGTGACGGTTGGCCCAGCGGTTGCCGATGCCGAAGACGAAATCGGCTTCCAGCATCGTCGCATTGCCATAGCGGTGCGAGGTCTGCAGCCCGCACATGCCGGCCATCAGCCGGTGGTCGTCGGGGATCGCGCCCCAGCCCATCAAGGTCGGGATGACCGGCACGCCTGAAATCTCGGCGAATTCGATCAGCAAATCCGACGCATCGGCGTTTATGATGCCGCCGCCGGCGACGATCAGCGGCTTTTCGGCGGCGTTGAGCATCGTCAACGCCTTTTCGGCCTGGGCGCGCGTCATGGCCGGCTTGAACGGCGTCAACGGCTCATAGGCATCGATGTCGAATTCGATCTCGGCCAGCTGGACGTCGACCGGCAGGTCGATCAGCACCGGACCCGGCCGCGACGAGCGCATCAGGTGAAAGGCCTTCTGCAGCGCCATGGGGACGAGATAGGGCTCCATGACCGTGACCGCCCATTTGGCGACCGGCGCGGCAATGGCTGATATGTCGACGGCCTGGAAATCCTCCTTGTTCAGCCGCGCCCGCGGCGCCTGGCCGGTGATGCACAGGATCGGAATGGAATCCGCAGCGGCCGAATAGAGCCCGGTGATCATGTCGGTGCCGGCCGGACCCGAAGTGCCGATGCACAGGCCGATATTGCCTGCCTTGGCCCGGGTAAAGCCTTCCGCCATGTGCGAGGCGCCCTCGACGTGACGGGCAAGCACGTGGCGGATCGTTCCCCTCGCCTTCAGCGCCGAATAGAACGGATTGATCGCCGCGCCCGGCACGCCGAAAGCGCAGGAAATGCCTTCCTTTTCGAGAACGAGAACCGCGGCATCGACAGCGCGCATCCTGGCCATTTTCCAGCCCTCCACGGGTTTGTCATTGTTGGATTGGCTGAGGATGCCAGCACGCCGGCTATTTTTCAATTTTTTCAGAATATTTTTTCATTTAGAGAAAACAACGGCTATATGCTGATTTTATTGGATTTTCCGTTTTCTAGGAATCCGGCCTGCGATTTTAGTGAAAAACTTTTTCATTGTGCATTTGGCGAGATCGGTCGAGAATGGCGCCATGGAAACCACGGAACAACGCCAGCGCGGCCGGCC
>NZ_RZPB01000710.1:0-3092 GCF_003998535.1 Mesorhizobium sp. M7A.F.Ca.AU.002.02.1.1
CCTTGTCCCTTGCGGCTTCGCGATTCTCGCCGCGCTCGACCAGCGGTTCGGCGACGACGTCGAGCGCCGAGACGCGCGGCACGGTGCGCAGGAACTGGCTGACATAGCCGATCGTTTGCCGGCGTATGGCCAGCACGGTGCGCGGGCTGGCGGTGGCGAGGTCGATCAGCCCATCATCATGCGTGACGATGATCTGGCCTTCGTCGACGGCGTAGTTGCCGTAGAGCATCTTCAGGATCGAGCTCTTGCCGGCACCGGAAGGACCGCCGAGCACGGTGCATTCGCCAGCCCTGATCGAGAACGAGACACCGGCGACAACAGGCAGTTTGATGCCGTCGCGCAGGTGCATGGTGAAACTCTTGGCGACGTCGGAGACAACGAGGGGGGTTGCCATCAGAAGGGCCTCCAATTGTCGTTCGTTTGCGGGCCAACGCCTCCCTCTGCCTTGCCAGGCATCTCCCCCTCAAGGGGGGAGATCGGCAGCTTTCTCGTTGCGCTTGTTCTGCAACGTTGGAGAGTGGCGAAACCGAGGACGATAGCCAATCTCCCCCCTTGAGGGGGAGATGGCCGGCAGGCCAGAGGGGGGTGCCTTGGCGCCATCGTCAAACCTGCAAAATCGAGGAAACAAGCAATTGCGTGTAAGGCGCGCGCGGGTCGTCGAGCACGCGGTCGGTGAGGCCGCTTTCGACGACGCGGCCGTCCTTCATCACCATCATGCGCTGCGACAAGAGCCGCGCCACGGCAAGGTCGTGGGTGACGACGATGGCCGCCAGACCGAGATCGGTGACCAGACCACGCAGCAGGTCGAGCAGGCGGGCTTGCACCGAGACATCGAGGCCGCCTGTTGGCTCATCCATGAACACCAGGCGCGGCCCGGTGACGAGGTTGCGGGCAATCTGCAGGCGCTGGCGCATGCCGCCGGAAAAGGCGCGGGGCTCGTCGTCGATGCGGTCCTCGTCGATCTCGACGCGCGACAGCCAGTCGACGGCGGTGGCGCGGATCCTGCCGTAGTGACGGTCGCCGACCGCCATCAGCCGCTCGCCGACATTGGCGCCCGCCGACACCGTCATGCGCAGGCCGTCGGCGGGGTTCTGATGGACAAAACCCCAGTCGGTGCGCATCAGGAAGCGGCGCTCGGCCTCGCTCATGCGGTAGAGCTCGCGGAACTGGCCGTCGCGCATGCGGTAGCTGGCGGTGCCGGAGCTCGGCAGCAGCCGGGTCGACAGGCAGTTGAGCAGCGTCGTCTTGCCGGAGCCGGATTCGCCGACGACAGCCAGGACTTCGCCCGGCCACAGGTCGAAGGAGACGTTGTCGCAGCCGACGCGCGAACCGTAGAATTTAGAAAGTGCTGCGACACGCAGCAGCGGTTCGTCGGTCATTGCGCCGGCTCCCTTGTTCCCGAGGCAAGATGGTTTTCCGGGGCAAGATGGCCGCGATAGCCGTCCGCTCGCCGCTTCTCGCAATGGTCCGTGTCGGAGCAGACGAACATGTGGCCGCCATGGTCGTCGAGGATGACTTCGTCGAGATAGACGTTCTCGGCCGCGCACAGCGCGCAGGGCTGGTCGAAGGTCTGGACCTCGAACGGATGATCCTCGAAGTCGAGGCTGACCACTTCGGTGAAAGGCGGCACCGCGTAGATGCGCTTTTCGCGGCCGGCGCCAAACAGCTGCAGGGCCGGCGAGCGGTGCATCTTGGGATTGTCGAATTTCGGCGTCGGCGAGGGGTCCATCACATAGCGGCCCTCGACCTTGACCGGATAGGCATAGGTGGTGGCGATGCGGCCGTGCTTGGCGATGTCCTCGTAGAGCTTGACGTGCATGAGGCCATATTCCTCCAGCGCGTGCATTTTGCGCGTTTCGGTCTCGCGCGGTTCGAGGAAGCGCAGGGGTTCGGGGATCGGCACCTGGTAGACCAGCACCTGGGCCGCCGTCAGCGGATGCTCGGGAATGCGGTGGCGGGTCTGGATGATTGTGGCGCTGGCAGTGTCGGTCGTCACCGCGACATTGGCGACCTTCTTGAAGAAGGCGCGGATCGACACCGCATTGGTGGTGTCGTCGGCGCCCTGGTCGATGACCTTCAGCACATCGTCCGGGCCGATGATCGAAGCGGTGACCTGGACGCCGCCGGTGCCCCAGCCGTAGGGCATCGGCATTTCGCGCGAAGCGAACGGCACCTGGTAGCCGGGAATGGCGATGCCCTTGAGGATCGCCCGGCGGATCATCCTTTTGGTCTGCTCGTCGAGATAGGCGAAGTTGTAGGTGGCGATGTCGGTCATGGCGATCACATCCACATTGTGCTATCGAATTGGCGTCCAGGACGCGGATACAGGGGCGAATTCAGATGAACTCGACCGGATGGATGCATCTCGGAATTCTGTTGGTGGTGTTCGCCGGCGTCGTTCTCTTCTTCCTTCGGCGCATGATTCTGCCCGGCCCCAAAGAAGGCTCTCAAGGTGAGTCCGTGGGCGTCGGCAATGGTGATTACTCCGGGTATGACGGCTATGGCGGTCATTCCCACGATGGTGGCGGCCATGGTGGCGTCGGGCACTAAATTCATTCCGCAGCCTCCGATCCCCTGGCATAGCGCGCCAGCCGCTCATTGAGCGTGCCGGTGTGCAGTTCGAACATGTGGTTGTCTTCGTCGTAGAAATAGATCGAGCGGCCTTCACCCTCGACGCGCGGGCGCGGCGGGCGCATGTCGAGGCCGAGCCTGCCGATGCGCTCGGCATAGCGGTCGAAATCGGCGTCATCGATCTTGAAGGCGATGTGGTTGTAGCTGCGCTCCGGCAAGGGTTCGCCCTCCATGATGGCGACCCAGATGTCACCGATCAGGAAGAATTTTTCGGGCGACAGCGAGAACTGCCTGGCGTCGCTGACATAGACTTCGCGTGCGTCGAATACGCCCTCGAGGATTTCGGTCATCCGCTCGAGATCGCGGACGATGAAGGTCATGTGGGAAAGGCCCTCGATCATTCCGCGGCCTCCCGCTTCTCTTCGACCTTCACGGGGTTTTGGCGGGCGTCATATTCGGCACGCATGCGGCGCACGAGATCGAGTTCGGCCTGGAAATCGACATAGTGCGGCAGCTTCAGA
>NZ_RZPB01000711.1:0-3087 GCF_003998535.1 Mesorhizobium sp. M7A.F.Ca.AU.002.02.1.1
GGTGGCGACAGTAAGCAAGCCGAACCAGAGCGAATCGATCTTCTTCATGCACGAGGTCGAGGCCGACGACCCCAGGACATTGGCCGACAAGCCGCTGCAGGGTCCCAACCAGTGGCCGGACGAGGCAACGCTTGCTGGCTTCAGGCCAACGATTGAACGCTATGTCGATGAGATGAGCACACTGGCCCGCAAAATGGTCGGCGCCATCGCTCTTTCGCTTGGACTTCCGACCGACAGTCTCGACCGTTATTTCGATCAGCCGACAACCTTCCTGCGGTTGCTGCACTACCCGACGCAGCCGCATGAGGAGGGGCTATTCGGTTCGGCCCCTCACACCGATTACGGCTTCATTACACTGCTGGCGCAGGACAATGTCGGCGGCCTGGAAGTCAAGAACAAGGCGGGCGAATGGGTTCCCGCGCCTCCGGTCCCGGACTCCTTCGTGATGAATGTCGGCGACATCCTGGCGCGCTGGTCGAACGACCAGTTCGTCTCGACGCCGCATCGCGTCATCAACCGGTCGGGGCGCGAGCGCTATTCCCAGCCCTTCTTCTTCGACCCGTCCATGGATGAAACGATCGAGGCGCTGCCGGTCTGCGTGCCGGCCGGTAGCCAGCCGAAATATGAGCCGGTGCTCTACGGCGACTATCTGATGGAGCGCATCGACAAGAACTACCATTACCGCAAGAAAAAGGCTGCGGAAGCAGCCGGTACATAGACGGATCAATGCTTGGCTGCGGCGATGAGGACGCGAGGCCCTGATTGGAGAGCAGACTGCAGGAAACGTTGTAATCAAAAAAGGGGAACGAAAATGAGAGCACATTTACAGATGGCAGGTTTGGCGCTGGCCGCACTTGCCATAGTCTGGAGCGGACCTTCAGGCGCCGCCAAGGTGACGAAATCGGCCGAGGTTCAGCAGACCGGCATGCTGACCGTCGCCAACACGCTGGACTATGCGCCTTTCGAGTATCTCGACGCCGACGGCAAACAGACCGGGATTATCATAGAACTGGCCGGTGAGGTGGCCAAGCTGGTCGGCGCCAAGCTGGACGTGGCGCGCACACCTTTCCCCTCGATGATACCGGGCCTGGCGGCCGGCCGTTTCAAGGTCGCTTGGGAGACTTTCTCCGCCACGCCGGAGCGGCTCAAGCAGGTCGATTTCGTCATGTTCCTGAAGGCCGGCCTGGCTGTTTCGACGTCGCCGGACAAGAAGGCGAGTTTCAGCGGCGACACCCCGCTCTGCGGCAAGCGGATCGGCGTTTCGGCAGGCAGCGCATCGGATTTCCTGGTCGACAAGCTGAGCACGGATTGCACCGGCAAGGGCCAGGCAGCCATCGAAAAATCGGTCTTCAACTCGTCGACGGATATCGTCCAGGCGGTGCTGTCCGACCGCGTCGACGCCCGCATGGACGATGCGACCGCCTCGAGCTATTTCGAGGTCACCAGCAAGGGCCAGCTCGTGGTGCTGCCGACCCTCTATGAAGTCGCGCCGCTCGGCATGGCGATCGCCAAGGACGACAAGGAGACCGCCGATATGATGGTGGGCGCACTCTCCGAGCTGTTCAAGAACGGCACCTACAAGGCTATTCTCGACAAATACGGCATGGGCGCCTACGCGATCAAGGAGCCCTATTTCGTCGGCAGCATGGAGGCGTTGCGCGCCGACTGACAAAGTTTTGTCCAGTCGGACGCACTTTGTTCTAAAACTTTGATCATGCTTTCCGAAATCATTTGGGGCTGATGCGATAGCGGTTGTCGGCGTCCGGTCTCGTGCCGGGCGCCGCTTCCGGATCAAGACCAGGAGAAGCAGCGATGGGCGCGGCCCACCCAAACGAGATACGCATCGAGCCGGGCGTCGCCGAGGCGGTTTCGCGCCTGACCGTCATGCCGCAGCGCCGCTACGGCATCTGGGTCGGCACGGCGCTGGCCCTGCTGGTGGCATTCCTGATCATCCGGGCCTTCGCCAGCAACCCTGCCTTTGCCTGGCCTACGGTGGTGAGTTACCTCCTGCATCCCTCTGTCATGCGCGGCCTTGGCAACACCTTGATGCTCACCGCGGTGATCATGATATTGGCGATCGTTGTCGGCACGGTCATCGCCATCATGCGCGTGTCGCCAAGCCCGGTGCTGCGTGCCTTCGCGGGTCTGTACGTCTGGTTTTTCCGTGGCGTACCGGCCCTGATACAGCTGATCTTCTGGTTCAACCTGTCGCTGCTGGTGCGCGAAGTCTCGTTGACCATCCCCTTTGTCGGCACGCTGTTTTCCGTGCGCACCAATGATTTCATGACTCCGTTCTTCTCTGCCGTCGTCGCCCTTTCCCTGTGCGAGGCGGGCTACATGGCCGAGATCATCCGGGCCGGCATCAAGTCGGTGCCGTCGGGCCAGGCTGAGGCGGCGAGCGCGCTTGGCATGCCGTACCGCATGATCCTGAAGCGCATCACGCTGCCGCAGGCGATGCGCTTCGTACTGCCGCCAACCGGCAATGAGGCCATTAACCTCCTGAAGATGACGTCGCTGGTGACATTCATCGCCGTCGACGACCTGTTCTATTCGGCGCAGAGCATCTATGCGCGCACCTTCGAGACGATCCCGCTTCTGATCGTGGTCGCCTTCTGGTATCTCGCGGTAGTCAGCATCATGTCGGTGGGACAGCATTTCCTCGAGCGACATTTCGGTCGCAGCGATACGCGCCGCGATGCCGTGACGATGCGCTTCCTGCGCAACATCATCAGCCTGCGTGGCATTTCCCGATGAGCGACGTGAAGGACGAAAATCGCGCCCGCTTCGGCGTCCCAGCCGACTCCATGGTTTTCGCGCGCGGCGTGCGCAAATCCTATGGTCCGCTCGAGGTTCTCAAGGGTGTCGATCTCGACGTACCCGTCGGATCGGTCGCCTGCATCATCGGCCCTTCGGGTTCCGGCAAGAGCACATTCCTGCGCTGCATCAACCATCTCGAGAAGCTCAGCGCCGGCATCCTGCTCGTCGACAGTCAGTTCGTCGGCTACGACCTTAGGGACGACAAGCTCTACGAGGTCAAGGACGACCTGCTTTGCCGGCGGCGCGCCGAGACCGGCATGCTGTTTCAGT
>NZ_RZPB01000712.1:0-3079 GCF_003998535.1 Mesorhizobium sp. M7A.F.Ca.AU.002.02.1.1
GTTTCGGATTCGCCAAGGAGACGGCGGAGGAAAATCTCGACCTGATGGCACGCTTTTCGGAATTGCATGCACTCGGCCTGCCGCTGATGGCCGGCACGTCGCGAAAACGCTTCATCGGCACGGTCACCGGCCGTGATGCCGCCGACAGAGGGGTCGGAACAGCGGCGACCAGCGTCATTTTGAGGCTCCAGGGCGCCGATCTGTTTCGCGTCCACGATGTCGCATTCAACGTGGACGCATTGGCGCTCGCCGATGCTATGCTGGCGCGTCAAACCGACCGGGCGAGAAACTGATCGATGTATGTCATCCGCATGAAGAACTGCGCTTTCTTTGCCCGGCACGGCGTGCTGGACGAGGAGGAACGGCTCGGCCAGCGCTTCTATGTCGATGCCGTTCTGACCGTTGATCCAGGCCGGGCGCTTGCCGAAGATTCGATCGAGGATACAGTCCACTACGGCGTTGCATTCAGCGTCATTGAAAAGATCATCACCGGGCAGCGCCGTTTTCTGATCGAGTCGCTGGCGCTCGAAGTGGCCCGTGCGCTGACGGCGCGTTTTCCGCAGATAAAGAAAGCCGAGATCACGGTGCGCAAGCCGAACGCACCAGTGCCCGGCGTGCTCGATTATGTCGAGGTGACCGTTGTCTGGCCCGAATAGTACCGTTTATCTCAGCCTTGGCGGCAATCTTGGCGATCCGGCGAAATCCATGAGCGCGGCGCTGCGCATGCTGGATGCCGACGCGGATACGCGTGTCACCGGCGTCTCCTCGCTTTATCGCACACCGCCCTGGGGCAAGCTCGATCAGCCGGATTTTCTCAATGCGGCCGCCGAAATTTCCACCGTGCTTGCACCGCGTGCCTTGCTCGACCTCTGCCTCGATGCGGAGCGCAAGCTGAAGCGGGTGCGCGAGGAGCGGTGGGGGCCGCGGCTGATCGACATCGACATTCTGGTGTTCGGCGACCGCGTCATCCACGAGACCGGGCTGGAGGTGCCGCATCCGCGCATGCTGGAGCGCGCCTTCGTGCTGGCGCCGCTGGCCGAGATCGCGCCCGGCCTGGTTGTCAGCGGTCGCAGCATCACCGACCGCCTGGTCGCCGTCGATACCTCAGGCATCGAGCGATTGTCGTCCGGCCGGGATTGGTGGCTGGCCTGATTTCTGGGCAAAGCGACGGCCGAACTTTAGCCCGAGAAGCCGCCACCATCCAGGAACGTCTGCTCCTGCGAGGTGGTTTCGCGCCCAAGCATCCTGTTTCGATGCGGAAAACGGCCGAATTGCTCAATGATATCACGATGTTCGACAGCATACTTCAGATAGGGCTCGGCCCTGGCCTGCGTCAGCTCGACCGAAATATCCTGGTCGGCCAGTAGCTCCGAATGCTCATAGGGCAGGTAGAGGAAAACGCGGAGTTCTTCCTCGAGTGCCAGGTCATGACCAGCCGCGATCGCCTTCTCTGCGAAATATCTGGCGAGCGGATCGGTCGCGTACATATGGCCGGTGCCGCGAAAGCAGTTCCGCGGAAACTGGTCGAGCAGGATCATCAGCGCCAGCGCGCCTTCGGTATGTTCCAGCCAGTCGTCGCATTCACGCCGCGCGGCGGCGTAGTGCAGGTCGAGAAAGCGGTCGCGGAACTCGGCATCGAATGCTTCGTTCTTCTCGAACCAGGCATCCTCGCCGGCATCGCGCCAGAATTTGGTGACCGACAGGGCTCTGCTGTCCAATTCCATACCTGATTCCTTGCTCAATCGGCGGGTTCGGATTTGTGCAGCACACCCGCGGTCTCTTCGTTGAGTGCCTGACCAGGCCGGCGCGGCGTCGAGAGCGGTGTCGGAATCGGCGTGCCGATATTGCCTCTCAGGAAGCGCTGTCCGGCGCGAATGCCTTCGGCGAGCTGGGTTTCGAAGCGGTCGGTGTCGCGGCGCCTGACATCTTCGATCGTTTCAGCCACGTCTTCGGGATCGACGCCCAGAGATTCCAGGGCCGAGCCGCCGAAAACAAGTGCGGATTCGAAGGTTTCGCGCAGTTGGTAGTCGACGCCGGCACGTATGAGCTGCAGCGCCGTTCCACGGTCGAATGCGCGGGCCAGCACGGTGAGCAGTGGGAATTCGGCCTTGATCAGCTGGGCGATGCGAACAGCCACATCGGCCTTGTCGACGCAGATCAGCACGGCGCGCGCCCGGCCGGCACCGGCGGCATGCAGGATGTCCAGCCGCGTGCCGTCGCCATAGTAGACCTTGAAGCCGAAATCGGCCGCCGCCTGGATCATTTCGACGTCATTGTCGATGATCGAGACGTCGATGCCGCGCAGCAGCAGCGGCTGGCTGGCGATCTGGCCGAAGCGGCCGAAGCCGATGATCAGCACGCTGCCGGTCAGGCCATCGGCGACGTCGACGCCGTCGAGCGACTGCTCGTCGCGCGGCGTCAGATAGCGCAAGGCGATGATGGCCAGCGGCGTCAGCACCATGGAGATGATGACGATCGCCGTCAGCGTCGCATTGGCGTTGCCGTCGATGATGCCGACCGCCGCGGCCGCCGAATAAAGGACAAAGGCGAACTCACCGCCTTGCGCCATGAAGACCGCGCGCTCAAGCGCCTCGCGGTGGCTGGTTTTCAGGATACGGGCGACGATGTAGATGCCGAATGCCTTCATCACCATGTAGGCGACGACATAGATGGCAATCAGCCGCCAGTTCGCCGCGACCACATGCAGGTCGAGCGACATGCCCACCGCGAGAAAGAACAGACCGAGCAGGATGCCGCGGAACGGTTCGATATCGGCTTCGAGCTGATGGCGGAAGGTCGATTCGGACAAAAGCACACCGGCCAGGAAGGCGCCCATCGCCATCGACAGGCCGCTGAGCTGCATGGCGAGCGCGGATCCGAGAACGACCAGAAGTGCCGCCGCCGTCATCACCTCGCGGGCACGGGCATCCGCCAGGATGCGGAAGAACGGATTGAGCAGATAACGGCCGGCCACAACCAGGCCGACGATCGCGGCGAGGCCGATGCCGACCTCGGTCAGCCGCTCCGATAGGCTGGTGTCGGCACCGCCGGGCGCCAGAAACGCGATCAGGGCCAGCAG
>NZ_RZPB01000713.1:0-3075 GCF_003998535.1 Mesorhizobium sp. M7A.F.Ca.AU.002.02.1.1
CTGCGCGGCCGCACACAGATCAACCTGTTCTATGAAGCCTCGACGCGCACGCAGTCGTCGTTCGAACTGGCCGGAAAGCGGCTTGGCGCCGATGTCATGAACATGTCGGTGGCAAGCTCTTCGGTGAAGAAGGGCGAAACGCTCATCGACACGGCGATGACGCTGAATGCCATGCGGCCCGACATATTGATCATCCGCCACCAGTCGGCCGGTGCGGCCGCGCTTCTCGCGCAGAAGGTCGGCTGCTCCGTCGTCAATGCCGGCGACGGCGCGCATGAGCACCCGACACAGGCGCTGCTCGACGCGCTGACCACCCGCCGCGCCAAAGGCCCGCCGTCGAAGCTGATCGTGGCGATCTGCGGCGACATCCTGCATTCGCGCGTGGCGCGCTCCAACATCATGCTGCTCAACGCGCTCGGCGCGCAGGTGCGCGTCGTTGCGCCGTCGACGCTGCTGCCCACTGGCATCGAGAAGATGGGCGTCATCGTCACCCGTTCGATGGCCGAAGGCCTCAAGGACGCCGATGTGGTGATGATGCTGCGCCTGCAGCGCGAGCGCATGGAAGGCGCCTTCGTGCCTTCGGTGCGCGAGTATTTCCGCTATTTCGGCCTCGATGCGGAAAAACTGAAGGCGGCCAAAGACGACGCGTTGGTGATGCACCCCGGACCGATGAACCGTGGCGTCGAGATCGCTTCGGAAATCGCCGACGGCCCGCAAAGCGTCATCCAGGAACAGGTCGAAATGGGCGTTGCTGTGCGCATGGCGGTCATGGAAGCGCTGCTCGATCCCCGTCGCAATCAAGAGGGCCGCGGCGCATGAGCATAACGGTCTTTGAGCGCGCCCGCATCGTCGACCCCTCGCGCGGCATGGACGAGATCGGCGCCGTCATCGTCGATGGCCGCAAGATCGTTGCCGCCGGCAAGCCAGCGCTCAACCAGGGCGCGCCCGAGGGCGCCACCATTATCGACTGCGCCGGCAAGGCGATCATTCCAGGCCTTATCGACGGCCGCGTCTTCATCGGCGAACCGGGCGGCGAGCATCGCGAAACCATTGCGTCGGCGAGTGTCGCGGCGGCGGCTGGCGGCGTCACCTCCATCGTCATGATGCCCGATACCGACCCGGTGATCGACAATGTGGCGCTTGTCGAGTTCGTGCTGCGCACCGCCAAAGACACGGCTATCGTCAACGTCTTTCCGGCTGCGGCGATCACCAAGGGCCTCGACGGGCGCGAGATGACCGAGTTCGGCCTGCTGCGCGAAGCCGGCGCGGTCGCCTTCACCGATGGCCGCCACACCATATCGAGTGCGCTGGTGATGCGCCGCGCGCTGACCTATGCGCGCGACTTCGGCGCCACCATCGTGCATGAGACGCAGGATGCGGACCTCGGTTCATCCGGCGTGATGAATGAAGGCCTCTACGCCAGCTGGCTCGGCCTTTCCGGCATTCCGCGCGAGGCCGAATCCATCCCGCTGGAACGCGACCTTGCGCTGGCGCGGCTGACGCGCGGTTCGTACCATGCGGCGAAGATCTCGACGGCGATGGCGGCAAACGCCGTGACGCGTGCCAAGGCCGACGGGGCGACGGTGACGTCGGGCGTGGCGATCCACAATCTGTCGCTCAATGAAAACGATGTCGGCGAATACCGCACCTTCTTTCGCCTGACGCCGCCATTGCGTGCCGAGGAAGACCGGCTGGCGATGATCGAGGCGGTCAGGGACGGTACGATCGACGTCATCGTCTCCTCGCACGATCCGCAGGATGTCGACACCAAGCGCCTGCCCTTCGCCGATGCGGCGGCCGGCGCCATCGGGTTGGAGACGCTGCTGGGCGCGGCCTTGCGGCTCTACCACAATGGCGACGTGCCGTTGCTGAGGCTGATCGAGACCCTGTCCACGGCCCCGGCAAAACTGTTCGGACTGCCCGGTGGCACGCTGAAGCCCGGCGCTGTCGCCGATCTTGCGCTTGTCGACCTCGACGAACCCTGGATCGTCAGCGAAAGCGGCATTCGTTCGCGCTCAAAAAACACCTGTTTCGAAGGTGCGCGCCTGCAAGGCAAGGTCTTGCAAACGCTGGTTGCGGGCCGCACAGTGTTCTCCGTCTGAGCCGGACAACCCGCGCACCGCGCCTGATCCGGCCAAACTGGGGGAAATGCGGGGGAAACAATGACTTACAGCCTCATCCCAGCGCTTGTGTTCGGCTATCTCCTGGGCTCGATTCCGTTCGGACTTCTGCTCACCCGCGCGGCCGGCCTTGGCGATGTGCGCCAGATCGGCTCGGGCAACATCGGCGCCACCAATGTTCTGCGCACCGGCAACAAGGGCCTAGCCGCGGCGACGCTGTTGCTCGACGCGCTGAAGGGCACGGCCGCCGTGCTGATTGCTGGCTATTTCGCGCCTGACCTGGCGATCTGGGCCGGTCTCGGCGCCTTTCTCGGTCATCTCTTCCCGGTATGGCTGGGCTTCAAGGGCGGCAAGGGCGTCGCCACCTATCTCGGCGTGCTGATCGGCCTTGCCTGGCAGGTAGCGCTGATCTTCGCCGTCGTCTGGCTGGTGATGGCATTCCTCTTCCGTTATTCCTCGCTTGCGGCGCTGACGGCGGCGGTCATCGTGCCGATCGCCCTCTATGTCCTGAGCACGCCGCAAATTGCCGGATTGTTCGTGGTGATGAGCGTCATCGTTTTCATCAAGCACCGGGAAAACATTTCGCGCCTGCTTGCCGGCACCGAGGGCAAGATCGGAGCCAAGGGATGAGCGAGCCGACCGCCGGGCCGCGCCTCAGCGACCGGCAGCGGCTGAGCTGGCTACGACTGATCCGCACCCAGAATGTCGGCCCTGCCTCCTTTCGCGACCTGATCAACCGCTTCGGCTCAGCCGAAGCGGCGCTTGAAATACTGCCGGAACTGATGATTTCGGGCGGCGCCATCCGGATCGCCCGCATCCCGTCCGTTGCCGAGGCCGAGGCCGAACTGGAAACAGCTGGAAAGGCCGGCGCCCGCTTTGTCGGCATCGGTGAAGCAGACTACCCACCCCTCTTGCGCAACATGGATCATCCGCCGCCCCTGCTGGCGGTAAAGGG
>NZ_RZPB01000714.1:0-3066 GCF_003998535.1 Mesorhizobium sp. M7A.F.Ca.AU.002.02.1.1
GCATATTGTTTATCGCCGGTGACCGTCAGATTCTCAAAATTCGCCGGCAGCCTGTAGCTCATCCAGGTCGAGATCGTATCGATGCCCTCGTTGGGCAGCTCCGCCGCTTTGTTTTTCGCGGAGTACAGGTAGTAGATATCGTCGCCCTGGCCGCCATACATCGTAACGCTGACGCTGCCGTCGCCATACAGCGAATCGTTGTAGATGCTGCCGTAGAGGGCCGGGCCCGAATTCGTCGCCGAGTACCACCTTGCGGAGGACCCACTATAGGGGAGCGGAACGCCCTTGGCATTGGTTACGGCGGCCATTTTGCTTGCAGCTCCGTTGGTTTGTTCCAAGCCCTAACACGATGCAAGGCAAAAGGAGCCGATAGGTTTTGTCTTCAAACTCAGGAGGGTTATCAAAACGTAAATGCCCGAGGGGCAGGACGCGTCCGTCAGGCGAAGCTGGCTTGAGCGTGAAGTGGGGCGACTGGGGCCGGTTGGGCGAAGAGCGCGCACCAACGAGAATGCTGCCGAAACGTGGCAGGCTTCTGAGCGGAACCTTGGACCCGAATCGCAAGTTTGGCGGGACACCCGCGAGAGCCCTGCCCATCGGGCGCGGATGCGGGACCTTCCCCCTAGCCGCCGAACGCTTGCGGCCATTCCTCGCAGATCAGAGGCCGAGGGTCTGACCCGTTTCCATCTGAAATCCGCAACACCGAGTTCTGGAACGCGTCAAGGGCAGAGCCGTGGGTGATATCGACCAGCACGGCCGCTGCGGCTTCAACCTTATCGGCCGCTTCGTCTACCTTGTCGAAACGCATCAGCATTCGATCGTGGAGCATCGACAACCGCGTGGCGTGGTAAAGCACGCTGCGCTTATGGTAATCCGAGTCCAGCGGCTCAAACAGTATTGTCATGACGGCAACTCCTCGCCATTTCATGTCCATTCGGGGGTGATTTGGAGGCCGCCCGCGTATAGATATTGGTCTGGCGCTCCCGAGGCCTCCGTCACGCGCTGTTGAGCTGCCCGGACCCTGCAGCACAGGGCGATATTCACCACGCCATTTTTCCTGTCCGCTTCTTCCTTTGCGCGCCTCAACGATTTCTCAGCACGTTTGAAGCGCAACCTTGAACTGCCAAGTTTCAAGAATTTCAGCCATCGTTCCGCTTCCTATGCGGTTGCTTCCCTCGGCTGATAATTACGGCTGTTCTGTTTGGTTCCGGCCAATCGCGACCGGCTCCCAGATTTTACAGAGCCAGGCCGATCTGGCGCTGCCGATTTAAATCTCTCCGGCAATGGGCTTGAGCGCATCTTCTGTCTCAGGCTCCAGCGGGACGCCGGCGACGTTCCGGAGCATCAAAGCGGCGCGCTGAAGGACGGACTGCAAATCCGCCCCGGATATATCCGCGATGCGATCGACCGCGCTTCAACCTCTTCCGCGATAAATAGGCGCGCCGATGATCATTCCTTCGACCATGTCCTCTCCGAGGAGGTTTCAGCTTGTTTGGGAATGGCATGTGCTGGCCAAGTGGTCTATCTCACGCACCACCAGAACCTGTGCGAAATTGCCAGGACGGTTGTGCACGGCGTGACGGCCACGAACTCGGATAGCGATCCAGGGGCCGCTGGAGGTCAAAAAATTGCGCCGTTCGCAACCGCGGTGGAGGTAGGTCCGGAGAGCCAAAAACGTCGGCTGCGGTCGAATGAACAGCCGCCTTGTGTGCATGCGTTATGAACCATCGGATCGATCTTTGAATGAGCAAACTGGCCAAAAGGCGCGCATTGCTGCTCCTCAATCCAAAGGCGCGGCGCGGCCAGGAGCTGATCGCCCCGATTGTGGAGCGGCTGGAGCGCGGCCGGCTTTCTGTCACTGTCGAAAAGTTCGAGGCGTTGCCGGAGATCGCTCGTGACATCGTTCGCTTGCGCCAAACGGCGGACCTTGTGGTCGTGTGCGGTGGCGATGGTTCGTTGTCGGCGGCGGCGATGGCTGTAGTGGAAAGCCGCCTGCCGATGGGCATTATTCCTATGGGAACGGCTAATGACCTCGCTCGCACACTCGACATCCCTATGGATCTTCTGCAGGCCGCTGACGTGATCGTGCGGGGCCGACTCCGGCAGATCGATATCGGCACGGTCAATGGCAATGCCTTCTTCAACGTTGCGAGTATCGGACTCAGCACTGAATTGGCGAAGGGTCTGGATCCCACTTTGAAGAAGCGTTTCGGCAGGCTCGGCTATGCGCTGGCGGCGGTGAAAGTGTTGACGCGGGCCACGCGATTCCACGCGAAGATTATTGAGAAAGGCGCGTCGACCGACGTCGAAACCTACCAGATTGCGGTGGGAAACGGTCGCCATTACGGCGGCGGCAACGTGGTGGAAGAGACGGCCGAGATCGATGACGGACATCTCGATCTTTATAGCTTGGAAATGACGAACCTCTGGAAGCTGGCGCTGATGCTCCGCTCCTTCCGGTCTGGAAGGCATGGCGCCTGGCGAGAGGTGCGCACGGCTAGGTGCGTCGAGTTCGACATCGAGACGGAGAAGCCGATGCCGGTCAACACCGATGGTGAGATCGTCACCTCGACACCAGCCCATTTCAAGGTCCATCCAAAGGCGATCTCGGTCTTCGCGCCTGCGCCCGTCGGCATACGAGATCGCACGGAAGGAGAAAGACCTTAGATTGTCGGTGGACCATCCCTGCGTCAAGGCTGCACAACAGCTTATCGCCGGCCGCGAGGCATGCATGATTATCGTGTTCTCGACGACGCTGACCTCCACTAGGCAAGCAATTTGGCCCCACGATCGTCCCGAGGTCATCAAAACGGCGACAACGACCGGTCCATGCGAGAAGCGGCGAGCTCGACAAATTATGATTTCCTTGGTCTGTTGCTAGCAGGTCGACATGCGCGACTTGGGGCCGTGGCCGCTTGGCACGACCGGCCTGAAAAGACTCCTTGGCCGGAGCTTTGCGTCATGAGCCGGAATGCAAACGGTTGCTGCGGCTCGTTACAACGCGCCTTGGCAAAGGTGCCGAACGCGGCCCTTAGGCGTTCCCGAAGGCTGGTTCAAAATGAACTGATA
>NZ_RZPB01000715.1:0-3064 GCF_003998535.1 Mesorhizobium sp. M7A.F.Ca.AU.002.02.1.1
GGCAACGGCTCGCGCCGACAACAGCTCAAGTTCAGGCTCGGACTCGACGTTGAAGCAGAGAATGCCGGCGGCAAGGGCAAAGTCCATTTCGCGCGCAGTCTTGCCGACGCCCGAAAACAGGATCTTGCCGGCCGGAATGCCGGCGGCCAGCGCCCGGCGCAATTCACCTTCCGAAACCACGTCGGCGCCGGCGCCGAGCTTCGCCAGCGTCCGCAGGACGGCCTGGTTGGAATTGGCCTTCATGGCGTAGCAGACCAGCGTGTCGAGCCCGGCAAAGGACTGGGCAAACACCCGGTAGTGCCTGGTCAGGGTGGCCGTCGAGTAGCAGTAGAATGGCGTGCCGACCTGTGCGGCGATATCTGGTATCGCCACGTCCTCGGCATGGAGCACGCCGTCGCGGTAGTCGAAATGGTTCACGGGAGTGATTCCGGAAGTTGCGGCAAGATGAGATCGGGTTGGAAGGCCCCGCTCTCGTCGGCCTAGATCAGCGGGTCGAGGATGAACTTCTTGTCCTTGACCGGTTTTTCTGGCTCCGGCGGCACGGGCTGATGGGCCTTCGAGGCATCCTTGCGCGCCTGCACGGCCGCCTCATAGGGCGTGTCGAGACCGCCCCTCCTGCCGCAGGCCGAGACGGCCGCGATCGCCACCAGCAGCGTCAGCGTCACCAAAATCCTGCTTCCGGTCATCGATCCATCCGTCCGAAACGTTTGTCAGCCGCCGCTTTTAGCCGAGTTCTCGGCGCATTGCACCCCGAGATATTGCTCGTCGCAATATCTGGCGCAACGTCCGGATATTGCTGGTCGCATGTCCGGGATATTGCTGGCGCAACATCCGGCATTACGCTTTCGCCAGTCGCTTTTTCCAGGCGCGGATCTGCTTCCTCACTTCCGACGGCGCGGTGCCGCCGAAACTGGTGCGGCTCTTGACCGAGTTCTGCACCGCCAGCACTGAGAATATGTCGGCCGTGATGCCGGGATCGATCGACTGCAGATCCTCCAGCGAAAGCTTCTCCAGCCCCACCTTCTTGTCTTCGGCCAGCGCCACCGCCCGGCCGGTGACATGATGCGCCTCTCGGAACGGCAGGCCGAGCGTGCGCACCAGCCAGTCGGCAAGGTCGGTTGCTGTCGCGTGGCCGGAGCCGGCGGCCTTCTTCATCGCGGCTGCGTTGACCGTCATGTCCGAGACCATGCCGGTCATCGCCGCCAGCATCAGGTCGAGCGTCTCGGCGGCGTCGAATACCGATTCCTTATCTTCCTGCATGTCCTTGCCATAGGTCAAAGGCATGCCCTTCATCACCGTCAGCAGGCCGACCAGATGGCCGGTGACGCGGCCGGTCTTGCCGCGCACCAGTTCGGCGGCATCGGGATTCTTCTTCTGCGGCATGATCGACGAGCCGGTGGAAAACGAGTCCGACAGCCTGACGAAGCCGAATTGCGGCGTCGACCAGATGATGATCTCTTCGGCCAGCCGCGACAGATGCGTGGCGCAGATCGCGGCCATGGCAAGGAACTCGAGCGCGAAATCGCGATCCGAGACGCTGTCGAGCGAATTGCGCATCGGCTCGCGGAAGCCGAGCCCCTTGGCGGTCCGGTGGCGGTCGATCGGGAAGCTGGTGCCGGCAAGTGCGGCGGCACCGAGCGGGCTTTCGTCCATGCGTTCGATCGCATCGCGGACACGCGACAGGTCGCGCGAAAACATCTCGACATAGGCCATGCAGTGATGGCCGAAGGTCACCGGCTGGGCCGCCTGCATATGGGTGAAGCCCGGCATCACGGTCGCCGCATGCTCCTCGGCCCGCTCCAGCAGCGCCTCAATCAACCCCTTCAACGCCTCGGCGACGCGAAAGCACTCCTCCTTGACCCAGAGCCGCAAATCGACCGCGACCTGATCGTTGCGCGAGCGGGCGGTGTGCAGGCGGCCGGCCGCCGGGCCGATCAGATCGGCAAGGCGCGCCTCGATGTTCATGTGGATGTCTTCGAGCCGCGTCGAGAACTCGAAGCTGCCGGCCTCGATCTCTCTCAGGATCGTGTTCAGCCCGTCAGCGATTTTTTCTTGATCGGCCGCCGAAATAATGCCCGTTTGCGCCAGCATCTCGCTATGGGCGATCGAGCCTTTGATGTCCTGCGCATAGAGTTTGCGGTCGAAGGAGATAGACGCGTTGATCGCTTCCATGATGGCGGCCGGACCCGAGGCAAAACGTCCGCCCCACATCTGGTTGCTGGTTTTCTTATCGCTCATGGCTATAACCCGTGCTTCGGAGCAGTTTTGAGAAAATGGCAGACGGTAGTAGATTCTTCCCGGCCCCGCGCCTGATCCTCGCCGCCTTGGTGGCGGGCGCGCTGGCGGGCGCGGTCGCGGTATATGTCAGCGAGAGCCGGTCTGGCAACAATGCACCGGCACAAGCTGCCGTGGGTGAGAGCAAGGACGACGTGGCCTGCGCGGCCAAGAGCGACCGCGCCAAGAAGGTCGCGGCTTCGGCCACCGGTGAGGTCGCGGCACTTTTGCCGGCCGATCCGCCACAATCCCTGAAGAGCCTTGCCTTCAACGGTCCGGACGGCAAGCCGATGACGATTGCCGATCATGCCGGCAAGACGGTGCTGCTCAATCTGTGGGCGACATGGTGCGCCCCGTGCCGTGCCGAAATGCCGGCGCTCGATGCGCTGCAGAAGGAAAAGGGCAGCGACGCCTTTCAAGTGATCGCCGTCAATGTCGATGCCGGCGACGATGTGAAGCCGAAGAAGTTCCTCAGCGATACCGGCGTCGCGACGCTTGGCTATTACCGGGATTCGACGATGGCGCTGTTCAACGACCTCAAGAAGCGCGGCCTGGCGCTAGGCCTTCCTGTCACCATGCTGGTCGACGGCGAGGGCTGCCTGATCGCCCATATGAACGGCCCGGCCGAATGGTCGGGGCCGGACGCCAGGCGGCTGGTCGAGACGGCACTCAAGCCCGAGAGCCTCTAGTCTAGCGTGTGGCTAGCGCAGGTGCCGGTGCGAAGGCCAGAACGCTTCTGTCGCGCAAGGTAGCGGGTTTGCTGCCGACAGCGGGTGCGACGACACCGGTC
>NZ_RZPB01000716.1:0-3061 GCF_003998535.1 Mesorhizobium sp. M7A.F.Ca.AU.002.02.1.1
GCCCTTCGGCGCCTTGGCCGCCATCACCTTGACGATGCTCTTGGCGTCGAACCATGGCCCGTTGGCGGCGAGCGCGATCTCCACCTCGGCGGCAAAACTCTTGGCCAACTTGGTGAACTTCACCGAAGGACGCGCGTGCAGACCCACCTCGTGGGTGATCACAACGGTCGCTTCGGCGGATGCGGACATGTCTTTCAAAATTCCCGTTCGTTCACGACGGCGACAATTCATGTGCCGTCGCCACCACTTCCCGCAGCGAGGCGCCGCCGGAGGCCTCGGTCGCTGCCATCACCGCGCCTTCGACGATCGGCGCGTTGCAGACTATGATCTTGTGCGAGCGTGGCTCGCCGATCATCTCCACCGCCATTTCCGAGTTGGTCTCCGCGCCGCCGAGATCGACCAGAATGGCGACACCGGCTTCCGACCAGGCCTTGTCGATGGCGCCCATGATCGCCTCGACATTGGTGCCGAGCCCGCCATGGCCGTTTCCGCCGCACCATGCAAGCGGCACTTCGTCGCCCACCATCTGCCGCACCATGTCGGCCGTGCCCTCGGCAACCAGCGGCGAATGCGAGACGATGACGATGCCGACATTGCTCATGCGCTTTCCCCGAGGCTGTGCGCCACTGTGCGCACCAGCAGCGCGGTTGAGCGCGCGCCGGCGTCCATATGACCGATCGATCGGTCGCCCAGGAACGAGGCGCGGCCACGCAAGGCTTTCATAGGCACGGTCGCGTCGGCCGCGGCGTCGGCGATATCGGCGATTTCAAGAGCTGTCTTTCCCTGCAGCAGCGCGTCATGCACCGGCTGCAGCACGTCGAGCATGGTTTTTTGTCCGATCTGCGATTTGCCGCGTGCTGCCACAGCTTCGATCGCCTTGCCGAACGCCGCCGTCAGATTGGCGCGATCGGGTTTCGCCGAAATCTCCTTGCCGAGTGCCAGGAACAGGGTGCCGAACAGCGGGCCGGAGGCGCCGCCGACCGTCATCACCAGCTTGGTGCCGATCGCCTTCAGGGCATCGGGCAGCGGTTTGGCCGAAAATGCTTCGGCTTCGGCGCGCACGGCCTCGAAGCCGCGCTTCATGTTCAGCCCGTGGTCGCCGTCGCCGATCGCCTGGTCGAGCGCCGTCAATTCCTCGGCGTTCGCGGCGATCGTATCCGCGGCGGCCGCGATCAGCCGGGCAAGGTTCAACGCCGCCATGTCACCCGCATTCCCGGTTTCCATCTTGCCGGCAGTATCGAAAGAACGGTCATTCGACAACTGGAGCATACGTCAGGCCGCTTCATGCAATGCCGCGGCCGCCGCGAAGACTTCGGCCACCGCGTGAGCGCCGGGGTCGACCACACCTTGCAGCTTGCTGCCGACATAGGCCGACCGCCCGGCTTTTGCCTTGTCCATGGCGGCCGTGGCCTCGGCACCATGGCGGGCTGCTGTTGCCGCCTCCTCCAGGCCGTTCGCGTCGAGTGCTTTGAGCGCCGGCTCCAGCGCATCGACCATGGTTCTATCGCCAATTCTGGCGCCGCCATAAAAGGTCATCCGTTCAAGGCCGGCAAGCAACGCTCTGGGCAGGCTCGCGCCGCCGCCCAGAGCCTGCGCCGCCGCCGTGAAGAAGATCGACAGCAGCACGCCGCTGGAGCCGCCCATCGACGCGCTCAGAATGTCGCCTATCGCGCCAAGGGTGGCTGCAGGCTCGGCAAGCGGCAGCGTGTCGAGCCGCTCGAGAACACTGCGCGCGCCGGTCGCCACCGTCGAACCGGTGTCGCCGTCGCCTGTTTTGGCGTCCAGTCCGTTCAAAGTCGCTTCGAGCGCGATCAGCCTTTCGCAGATGGTAACGAGAAGAGACCGGGTCCGCGCATCCTGGCTGGGCTTGCGTGCCACGCTTTGTCCGGCCGCTTTCGCCATCGGCACGACGGCAGGTGAAACAACCGGCTTTGCCGGTATCCAGGCATGCGGGCCGACCGGCGCCTGCAAGGCGGTTTCGCGCGCCGCATCCAGCCGGATCAGCGACAGCGAGAAGCCGTTCATGTTGAGCGCCGTCATCAGCGGGCCCGGCCCGATCGTCAGTTTGATGGTTTTGGCCAACGGCGAGGCAAGCACCGCATTGGCGATAACGGACATTTCCAGCGGCGGCACGGAGCCGAGATTGTTGATCAGCAAGGCGTAGGTGGCCTTGGGATCAAGCCGTGCCGCGAGGCGCTCCGCCATGATCGCCACCAGCCTGTCGGCGCTCTGCACCGCAATCCGCTCGACGCCCGGCTCGCCGTGAATGCCAAGGCCGAGTTCGCCATCGTTCTCGCCAAATCTGTCTTCGTGCGGCTGGCCCGGGATCGAGCAGGACGACAGCGACATGCCGAGCGAAACTATGTCCTTAGCCGCCGCCCGCGCCGCTGCCGCGATTTCAGCCAGATCGTGGCCGGCTTCCGACAGGTGGCCTGATATCTTGTGCACGAACAAGGTGCCGGCAACGCCGCGCGGCTGGGTGATGTCGGGCAAAGCGATATCGTCGGCGACAATGACCATCTCGACACGAAACCCTTCGGCGCGCGCCTTCTCTGCCGCCAGGCCGAAATTGAGACGGTCGCCGGTGTAGTTCTTGACGATCAGCAGGCAGCCGGCCGGGCCGGTGACCGCGCGAATGGCGGCCAGCACCGCTTCGACGCTTGGCGAGGCAAAGATCTCGCCCGAAACCGCCGCCGTCAGCATGCCCCTGCCGACGAAACCGGCATGTGAAGGCTCGTGCCCGGCCCCGCCGCCGGAGACGACACTGACTTTCGTCTTGTCCCAGTCGGCGCGCAGGACGACCTTGATCTCGGGATAGCCGTCGAGGCGCGCGAGATCGCCGGAGCCAATGGTTCGTAGCAGGCCGTCCAGCGCCTCGGTGACGATCGTTTCCCTGCGATTGAAAAAGTGCTTCATCGATTCGTCCCGTACTGGCAAAGTCAAAACCGGTGCTGAATCACCGAAAACCGCTCACATCAATCGCTGTCCATCGGCGCCGAAATACAGCGGCGCCCGGTAGCGGATCACCACTTTGTCGCCCTGCGCCAGATCCGTGTCGGGA
>NZ_RZPB01000717.1:0-3061 GCF_003998535.1 Mesorhizobium sp. M7A.F.Ca.AU.002.02.1.1
GTCGCTGCTTTCGCCATCGTCTTTACCCTTTTTCGTCCTTTGTTTCTCACGCGGTCCGGTCGCGGGCAAAAAACCCGTGGACCGCGCCTAGAGCGCCTCGGCGCCCGAAATGATTTCGATCAGTTCCTTGGTGATCTGCGCCTGCCGCTGGCGGTTATAGGTGATCGACAACTTGTTGATCATCTCGCCGGCGTTGCGCGTCGCATTGTCCATGGCACTCATCTTGGCGCCCATCTCGCCGGCCGCGTTTTCGAGCAGTGCCCGGAAAACCTGCACCGAGATGTTGCGCGGAATGAGATCGGAGAGGATTTCGCCCGGCTCCGGTTCGTATTCATAGACAGCGTTGCCGCCATCCGTCACTTCCGCCTGAGCCGAAGCAACGCCCGCCGGAATGATCTGCTGCGCGGTCGGGATCTGGCTGATCACAGACTTGAACTGCGAATAGAACAGCGTGCAGATGTCGAAGCCGCCCTCGTTGAAGAGATGGATGACCTTCTTGGCTATGGCATCGGCATTGACGAAACCGAGTGTCTTGACCTCGCGCAGATCGACGCGATCGATGATCAGCGACGCGTAGTCGCGGCGCAGGATGTCGAAACCCTTCTTGCCGACGCAGATGATCTTGACCTGCTTGCCGTCGGCCAAAAGCTTGCGGATGTGGTCGCGGGCAAGACGGGCGATCTGCGAATTGAAGCCGCCGCACAGGCCGCGCTCGGCGGTGCAGACGACGAGCAGATGCACATCATCCTTGCCGGTGCCGGTCATCAGCGCCGGGGCATCGCCACCGCCGCCGATCGCCTGGGTGATGTTGGCCAGCACGGAACCCATGCGCTCCGAATAGGGGCGCGCCGCTTCCGCAGCCTCTTGCGCACGGCGCAGCTTCGCCGCGGCGACCATCTGCATCGCCTTGGTGATCTTCTGCGTCGCCTTGACCGAGGCGATACGGTTACGAAGGTCTTTTAATGAAGGCATGCTTCAAACCTGATCCCGTCTTGTCGCTTCGCTCAGGCGAAGGTCTTGGCGAAAGCGTCGATCTCGGCCTTCAGCTTGGCGCGCAGATCGTCCGACAGTGCCTTTTCCTTGCGGATGGCGTCGAGAACGTCCTTGCCGGCCGCACGCATGTGGCTGAGCAGGCCATGCTCGAACTTGCCGACCTGGTTGACCGGCAGCTTGTCGAGATAACCGTTGACGCCGGCGAAGATCACCGCGACCTGCTCTTCCGTCTTCAGCGGCGAGAACTGCGGCTGCTTCAGGAGTTCGGTCAGGCGCGATCCGCGGTTGAGCAGGCGCTGCGTGGCAGCGTCGAGATCCGAGCCGAACTGCGCGAAGGCCGCCATTTCGCGGTACTGCGCGAGCTCGCCCTTGATCGAGCCGGCAACCTGCTTCATCGCCTTGATCTGCGCGGCCGAGCCGACGCGCGACACCGATAGACCGACGTTCACCGCAGGACGGATGCCCTGGAAGAACAGGTTGGTTTCGAGGAAGATCTGGCCGTCGGTGATCGAGATCACGTTGGTCGGGATGTAGGCCGACACGTCGTTGGCCTGCGTCTCGATGATCGGCAGAGCGGTCAGCGACCCGCCGCCCAGATCGTCGTTGAGCTTGGCGGCGCGCTCGAGCAGGCGCGAGTGCAGGTAGAACACGTCGCCCGGATAGGCTTCGCGGCCCGGCGGGCGGCGCAGCAGCAGCGACATCTGGCGATAGGCGACGGCCTGCTTCGACAGATCGTCATAGCTGATCAGCGCGTGCATGCCGTTGTCGCGGAAATATTCACCCATGGTGCAGCCGGCGAACGGCGCCAGGAACTGCATCGGCGCCGGGTCGGAAGCGGTGGCGGCGATGATGATCGAGTATTCGAGCGCGCCGCGCTCTTCCAGCACCTTGACGAACTGCGCGACGGTCGAGCGCTTCTGGCCGACGGCGACGTAGACGCAGTAGAGCTTTTCCTTCTCGGGGCCGTTGTCGTGCACCGACTTCTGGTTGAGCATCGTGTCGAGGATGATGGCGGTCTTGCCGGTCTGGCGATCGCCGATGACCAGCTCGCGCTGGCCGCGGCCGACCGGGATCAGCGCATCGATGGCCTTGAGGCCGGTCGACATCGGCTCGTTCACCGATTTGCGCGGAATGATGCCGGGCGCCTTGACGTCGACGCGCTTGCGCTCGACTGCCTTGATCGGACCCTTGCCATCGATCGGATTGCCGAGCGCATCGACGACGCGGCCGAGCAGGCCTGGGCCGACGGGAACGTCGACGATGGCGCCGGTGCGCTTGACGATGTCGCCTTCCTTGATGTCGCGGTCGGCGCCGAAGATGACGACGCCGACATTGTCGGCTTCGAGGTTGAGCGCCATGCCGCGGATGCCGCCGGGGAATTCGACCATCTCGCCGGCCTGGACATTGTCGAGGCCGTAGACACGAGCGATACCGTCACCGACGGACAGCACCTGTCCAACTTCGGAGACCTCGGCCTCCTTGCCGAAATTCTTGATCTGGTCTTTCAGAATTGCGGAAATTTCCGCGGCGCGGATGTCCATCAGCCGACCTCTTTCAGTGCAAGCTTGAGCGAATTGAGTTTGGTTTTGAGCGACGTATCGATCTGGCGCGAGCCCATCTTGACCACCAGCCCGCCGAGCAGCGACGGATCGACGGTGACGGAGATAGCCACGTCCTTGCCGGCAACGCTCTTCAGCGCCGCCTTGAGTTCGGTCTGCTGGACAGCCGTCAGCGCGTGAGCCGACGTCACTTCAGCAGCGGTCTCGCCACGGTGTTCGGCTGATATCTGGCGGAACGCCCTGATCATGCCGGGAATGGCGAACAGCCGGCGGTTGCGGGCGACGACGCGCAGGAAATTTCCGGTGAGGCCGGTGATCCCGGCCTTGTCGGCGATCGCCGCGATGGCCTTCGCCTGGTCCTCGCTGGAGAACACCGGGCTGTTGATCAGCCGGGTGAGATCAGCGCTGCCCGCGAGCATGATTTCGAAACTGTTGAGGTCGGCTTCGACCTTGGCCACGGAATTTGCCTGCAGGGCGAGTTCGAACAGCGAACCCGCATAGCGTTCTGC
>NZ_RZPB01000718.1:0-3061 GCF_003998535.1 Mesorhizobium sp. M7A.F.Ca.AU.002.02.1.1
GGGGTCGATGGCGCAAGGGCACAAGCCGGACGAATTCGTCAGCGTCGAGCAGATGCGCCGCTGCGACAACATGCTGGAAAAATTGCTGAAGCGGCTTGCCGACCAGCAACTGGCGTAAGCGGGCGCTACTTCTGCGGAAGCGCTGCCTGGCCGACGGCCCGCTCGGCGCCGAACACACCTTGCTCGACGACAAAATGCCGGCAGTGGTCGATGAACGCCTGGGCGGATTGCGTACGATGTTCGGAATTGGGCAAGGCGACGCCCATGGTCAGCGGCCGCAGGTCACCGTCCAACGGCACGAAGACGAGCGGCTTGCCGTCCGGCGCCAGCGTGTTGAGCGGCCGCATGTTGGCGATGCCGTAGCCGAAGCCGTTGGCCACCATGGAGCGCATGACCGCAATGTCGCCGGTGCGCTCGGCAATGTTGGGCCGGATCCCTCGCTGGTGGAATGCCGACAGGAAATATTCGCGGCTGTACGGCAGGTCGAGCAGCACCATCGGCTCGTCGGCCAGTTCCTCCGTCGTGATCGACGCCTTGGCCGCGAAACGATGGCCCGCCGGCAGCATGACATAGGCCGGCACCAACATCAGCGGCTCGAAGGTCATATCCTGCGACAGTTCGAGATCGTAGGTCAGGGCAAGGTCGATTTCACCGCGCTGCAGCATCTCAAGCAATTGCCCCTGATTGCGCTCGAACTGGCGCACGCGCACATCGGGATAAGCACGCTCGAACCGCATGCGCAGCGCCGGCAGCACGATCTGCGCAAAGGTCAGCAGGCATCCCACCGCCAGCGGGCCGCGCACCTTCTCGGCAAAATCGCCGGCGACGTCATGCAAGGCATCGGCATCATTGAGCAGCCGGGCGGCTTCCTTGAGGAAGATGCGGCCACCGGCGGTGAGCGAGAGGCCGTGCGAATGCTTGCGGACAAAAAGCTGGACGCCGAACTCGGTTTCCAACTGCGCGATCGAGGCCGAAATCGATGGCGGCGACACATTGACCTGCTCGGCCGCCTTGGCGATGGAGCCGGCTTCGCCCACGGCAACGAAATATTCCAGCTGTCTGAGCGTGAAGCGTAGCGGCATGGCTGGCTATGTTGCCGGTTTGAGGGCTTCGATCAAGCCTAATGCATGTCGCGCAAAAGTGGCCCCGGTTTTGCGCAAACGACATGCATGGAGCAAAGGCCTAAAGCGCATCACTTGAATCCGTTCGATCGCGATGCGCTCTAGGCGCCCATCAATATTTGATCCATGTCGTTTTGAGCGCGGTGTACTTGTCGAGCGCATGCAGCGACAGGTCGCGGCCGAAGCCGGATTGCTTGAAACCACCGAACGGCGTCATCGGGCTCAGAGCGTCGACCTTGTTGACGGAAACTGTGCCGGCCTGCAGCCGCCCGGCGATGCGGTGCGCGCGCGACAGGCTGTCGGTCCACAGCGATGCGGCGAGCCCGTAGGGGCTGTCATTAGCGATGCGGATCGCGTCGGCCTCGTCATCGAAGGCAATGACCGAAAGCACCGGCCCGAAGATCTCGTCGCGGGCAATCGGATCGGCAGGCGTGACATCGTCGAAAATGGTGGGCTGGACAAAGCTGCCGCGCCCATTGACCGTGACCATGTCGCCGCCCGCGACCAGGCGCGCGGTCTTTTTACCGGCCTCGACGAAGCGCATGACATTGGCGGCGTGGCGACTATCGACCATCGCGCCCATTTTCGAAATCGGATCGAGCGGATCGCCGGGCTGCGTGGCCGCCGCACGCTGCACCAGTTTCTCCACCAAGGCATCCTTGATGCCGCGCTGGACGAGCAGGCGTGAATTGGCGGAACAGACCTCGCCCTGGTTGAAGAAGATGCCGAAGGCCGCCATATCGGCCACCACATCGAGATCCCCGCAGTCGGCAAAGACGAGGTTGGGGCTCTTGCCGCCGGTCTCCAGCCAGACCTGCTTCATGTTCGACTGCCCGGAGTACTGCAGGAACATCTTGCCCACCGCGGTCGAACCGGTGAAGGCGAGGCAATCCACATCCATATGGCGGCCAAGCGCCTGGCCGGCGGTTTCGCCAAGGCCGGGCACAACATTGAGCACGCCGGCAGGCAGGCCCGCCTCCATCGCCAGCTCCGCCAGGAGCAGGGCCGACAGAGGCGACTGCTCGGCGGGTTTCAGCACCACCGAATTGCCCGCCGCCAGCGCCGGCGCGCACTTCCAGGTCGCCATGTCGAGCGGGAAGTTCCACGGCACCACCGCGCCGACCACGCCAAGCGGCTCGCGCCGCACCAGCACCAGATCGCCTTCGCCGGTCGGCGCCACCTCGCCATAGATCTTGTCGATGGCCTCGCCATACCATTGGAAGATCGCCGCCGAACCGGGGACGTCGACCGAGGCCGCATCCCTGACCAGTTTGCCCATGTCCAGCGATTCAAGCAGGGCCAGTTCATGCAGGTTGTCGCGCAGCAGCTGCGCCAGCCGCAGCAACACCTCCTTGCGGTGCGCCGGGCTGGTGCGCGACCAGACGCCGGCGTTGAAGCTGCGCCTAGCGGCGGCAACCGCCAGATCGATGTCTTCCTCGCCGCAGGACGCCACTTCGGCCAGCACCTCGCCCGTTGCCGGATTGACGCTGGCAAAGGTCCGGCCCGAACGCGCCGCGACCGTCTTGCCGTCGATGAACGCCTTGTCACGAAAACGGATCGCGGACGCCTTGCCGATCCAGTCCTTGTGGCTGAGTTCACTCATCGCAGGTGACCCCTGTCTTGACTATTCGTCGCCCGGCACGCCGTAGCTCGGCGCATCGGATGGGTTGATCGCGCGGGTCACATAGGCATCGAGCTGTGGCTTGTAGAGTTGCCACAGCGCCGCCAGTTGCTCGATAGGACAATCGTCGGTCCAGTCGCAGCGCAGGTCGGCGACCGGCCACGCCACCTCACGCACCAGCTTCATGCCGGCGGAATGGACAGGGCCAGCCTCGCCGCCGGCTGTCAGCGCCGCGCGCATAGTCGCGATGAGGCGGTCGCCGAGATGCCCCTCCGACGCCAGGAAGGCCTCGACCATCGCTTGCGGCACGCCATCATGG
>NZ_RZPB01000719.1:0-3055 GCF_003998535.1 Mesorhizobium sp. M7A.F.Ca.AU.002.02.1.1
TTCCAGAACTACGCGCTGTGGCCGCACATGACGGTCGCCGAAAACATCGGCTATTCGCTGAAGGTGGCGCAGCTCGACAAGGCCGTCGCGCGCCAGAAGGTTGAAGACGCACTCGCCCTGGTCAATCTGCAAGGGCTGGGCGAGCGTCGGCCGGCCAATCTGTCCGGCGGCCAACGCCAGCGCGTGGCATTGGCGCGCTGCCTTGTCGCCGCGCCCTCGTTGGTTCTGTTCGACGAGCCGCTGGCCAATCTCGACGTGCATCTGAGGGCTTCGATGGAGGACGAGTTCGCGTCCTTCCACAAGCGCACGGGCACGACGATCGTCTACATCACCCATGACCAGGCCGAGGCGATGGCGCTGGCCGATCGGATCGCGGTGATGGATGGCGGGCGTCTTGCCCAGCTGGCGACGCCACGCGAACTCTATCATGAGCCGGCAAATGAAATGGTGGCTTCCTTCATTTCGCAGGGCATTTTGCTGCCTGCGGATGTGTTGAGCGCGGAAGAAAGAGGGCACTGCAAGGTCCGCGTTCTCGGCGCGGAACTGGTTGTCCGCTGCCGGCCAGGCGAGCGGCCGCGAACCGGGGCAAAGGTCTGCTGCCGGTCGGCCGATCTCGACGTGTCGCCGGACGGTCCCGGCTTCGATGGTCTGGTCAAGCGGGTGATCTACCAGGGTGGCTCGGCGCGCATCGAATTCACGCCTTCGACCAATCCCGACCTCACCTTGCATTTCGAACAGCCCGATCCAGTCGCGCTGGAGAGCGGAGCCCAGGCACGCCTGCGGATACGCTCCGGCTGGCTGATCCCGGCGGCGGGGGCGGCATCGTGATGATGCTCGACCTGCTCGGCGGCTTTGGCGAAAAGGGCCGCACCAGCCTTGCTGTCTGCAGCGGCAAGGATCGCATCCTGCTCGACGTCGGCATCAAGGTCGGCGCCTCGGGGGCGGACTACTATCCGGCGCTGAACGGCTCGGTCGCCGACATCGATGCGCTGTTCGTCTCGCATGCGCATGAGGATCATATCGGCGCGCTGAGCTGGCTGCTGTCGCGCGGTTATGCCGGTCCGATCTTCATGACCGCCGAGACCCGCGACGAGGCGCCTGCCACGCTCGCCGGCTATGCTGAGCCCGAGGATTTCAGGCGGTTCCCTTTTCCCGAAGATCGCCTCGAATTGTTCGAACCCGGCGACACGTTGAACAGCGGCAATTTCACGATCCGGACGGGACGCTCCGGGCATGTCGTGGGCGGCGTCTGGTTTGCCGTGGACGATGGCGAGAGCCGCGTCGCCTATTCCGCCGATGTGGTGCCGGACAGCAATGTCTTCGTCATGGACACGATCCCGCACTGCGACCTGCTTGTCCTCGATGCTTCCTACGGCGCCGATCCGGTGCCGGGGGCGGCGCGTGCGCGCGAAATCTCGCAATGGGTTGCGAGGCATTCGGGCGGGTGTCTTTTGCCGACGCCGCTCTCGGGTCGGTCGCTGGAGCTGATCGCGGCCTTGCCAGGGCCGTTCGCCATCCATGCCGGCATGCGCTCGTCCCTGGAAGCGCAGATCGGCGCCACGGCAGCCCTGTTGCCGGGCGTTTCAACGTTGCTGCGCCGCCGCCTGCAAGACGCAGCCGACTGGACCGATGCCGATCCCCTGCCGTCCATGCCGCTGCTGGCGGATGACGGCATGGGTGAAGCCGGCCCATCGTCGCGCCTCTTGCCGCGTGCCGACCATTCCGGTTTTCCGGTGCTGCTTACCGGGCATCTGCCGTCAGGTTCGCCGGGCGATGTGTTGCACAAGGCCGGTCGGGCGGACTGGGTACGCATGCCGACCCATCCGACGCTGTCGGGCAATGTCGATATCTGGGAGAAGGCCGGCCGTCCCGCGGCACTCGGCCATTCCTGCACGCCGGATCTTCTCGGCGACCTGCAATCCCACATCCCCTCGCTGCGCACGCAATGCCGCACCGGCCAGCGCATAGTGGTGTCGGAGGCAAGAAAACGATGAGAATTCTGATCTGCAACGATGACGGCATCGAAGCGCCGGGGCTTGCCCGTCTGGTCGCGGCCGCCAGCGCGTTGAGCGGCGATGTCTGGGTGGTCGCGCCCGACGGCAAGCGCACCGCCGCCGGCTCGTCATTGACGATTGCCAGGCCGTTGACCATGCGGCGCCTCAAACCGAACTGGTACGCCTGTTCCGGCACCCCGGCCGATTGCGTGGTAAGCGCCATGACCTGGTTGTTCGCCGATACGAAGAAGCCAGATCTGGTGCTGTCGGGTGTCAACGATGGCCGCAACGTTGCCGAGGACCTTGCCTATTCCGGCACGCTCGGCATTGCGCGGGAGGCCACTTTCTGGGGCGTTCCGGCCATTGGCTTCTCACGCGTGAAAAATCCTGATTTCACCGATGGCGACGACCAATGGCTTGGCGCGCTGATCGTGTCCCTGTGGCAATCGCGCGCCGACTGGGCCGCTGAGGGTCATTGGCTGAGCATCAACCTGCCGACCTCGCTGCCGGCCGAAATCCGCCAGCCGCGCATCGGTCGCGACAAGATCGCCCGCAAGGCCGAGATCGTGGAGAGCGACGGCGACCGCACGGTCATCACCGTGCCGCGCGGGCGGGCTCACGACAGCCAGCCGGGCGACGAGAACGACGCGATCGATGCCGGCTTCATCAGCATCAACCGGCTGAACTGGCTTGGCGAGACGCGGCTGGACGAACGGTTTCTGGACGGGATCCCGCGCCAGCGGCAAACTGGCTGACCTGAGGTCTGCGCGTCGTCATCCGATCACCAACCTGTCAGCGGTTAAATCAAGCCAATCCACTACCTATGCTTGAAGCCGCCGCTATTTCATTCCACATCGGTGCGGATGAAGGGCGAAACAGGAGAACGGCGGCGGCATTTGCTGTGGGCTTTGCCCGCATCGCTGATCCTGCATGCGCTCATCGCGGCGTTTCTGATCTATGGCCTGCCGAGACCCGAGCAGCAGCCGGTTCAGCAGGAACAGCCCGTCAATGTCGCGATCGTGCCGCCGCCCGAGAAGCCCAAGCCGAAACCTGCTCCAAAG
>NZ_RZPB01000071.1:0-14286 GCF_003998535.1 Mesorhizobium sp. M7A.F.Ca.AU.002.02.1.1
CCCCTACTCCCCTATTCCCCTACCTCGCATTTTCGGGGTTACATCAGTCAAAACTCTTCCCTATAAGGCCCTCCTAGCCTGATACCAGAATCGCGAGCACAACCGGCCGGGTCTTCCCGTCCCGGTTTTTTGTGCAAGCCGCCCGCCGAACGGACCTTTGACATGCCAAGACGCACTGACATCAAGTCGATCCTGATCATCGGGGCCGGCCCCATCGTCATCGGCCAGGCCTGCGAGTTCGACTATTCCGGCACGCAGGCCTGCAAGGCGCTGAAGGAGGAAGGCTTCCGCGTCATCCTGGTCAATTCCAACCCGGCCACCATCATGACCGACCCGGAACTGGCCGACGCCACCTATATCGAGCCGATCACGCCTGAAGTGGTGGCCAAGATCATCGCCAAGGAGCGGCCCGACGCGCTGCTGCCGACCATGGGCGGCCAGACCGCGCTCAACACCGCTCTGTCGCTGCGCCGCATGGGCGTGCTCGAGCGCTACAATGTCGAGATGATCGGCGCCGACGCTACCGCCATCGACAAGGCCGAGGACCGCGCGCTGTTTCGCGAGGCGATGAAGAAGATCGGCCTGGAAACGCCGAAGTCGATGCTGGCCAACGCCACCGACGTCAAGAACACCGACCGCAAGACGCATGAGGCCGAGCGCGCGGCGCTCAAGGCCGAGAAGCCGGCCGATCTCGACGCCGCGCTCGATGCGCTGGAAACCCGCTGGAACCTCGGCGAAGGCGACCGCAAGCAGCGCTATATCAGCCATGGCATGGCGATCGCCGCCCAGGCGCTCGACCATGTCGGCCTGCCGGCCATCATCCGCCCGTCCTTCACCATGGGCGGCACCGGCGGCGGCATCGCCTACAACCGCGCCGAATTCTACGAGATCGTCCAGTCCGGCCTCGACGCCTCGCCGACCACCGAAGTGCTGATCGAGGAGAGCGTGCTCGGCTGGAAGGAGTATGAGATGGAGGTCGTCCGCGACAGAGCGGACAATTGCATCATCGTCTGCTCGATCGAGAACATCGACCCGATGGGCGTGCATACGGGCGATTCGATCACCGTCGCCCCGGCGCTGACGCTGACCGACAAAGAATACCAGATGATGCGCAACGCCTCGATCGCCGTGCTGCGCGAGATCGGCGTCGAGACCGGCGGTTCCAACGTGCAGTTCGCCGTCAACCCGGCCGATGGCCGCCTGGTGGTGATCGAGATGAACCCGCGCGTCTCGCGCTCGTCGGCACTTGCCTCCAAGGCGACCGGCTTCCCGATCGCCAAGATCGCGGCAAAACTCGCCGTCGGCTACACGCTGGACGAGCTGGAGAACGACATCACCGGCGGCGCGACGCCAGCCTCGTTCGAACCGAGCATCGACTACGTCGTCACGAAGATCCCGCGCTTTGCCTTCGAGAAATTCCCCGGCGCCGAGCCGGTGCTGACCACCGCCATGAAGTCGGTCGGCGAAGTCATGGCCATCGGCCGCACCTTCCAGGAATCGCTGCAGAAGGCGCTGCGTGGACTTGAAACCGGCCTGACTGGTCTGGACGAGATCGAGATTCCCGGTCTCAGCCATGGGGGCCTCGGTTCCGCCAACCATGCCGACGACCGCAACGCCATCCGCGCAGCGCTCGGCACGCCGACGCCCGATCGGCTGCGCATGGTGGCGCAGGCGATCCGCATGGGCACCTCGTTGGAGGACGTGCACGCCATGTGCAAGATCGACCCGTGGTTCCTCGAACAGATCGCCGGCATCGTCGCCATGGAAGCCCGCATCCGCGAGCACGGCATTCCCGAGGATGCCGTCAACCTGCGCATGCTGAAGGCCATGGGTTTCTCCGATGCCCGCCTCGCGTCGCTGACGAAGACCGACGCCGAAGTGATTCAGAAAGCTCGCGAAAAGCTCGACGTTCATCCTGTTTATAAACGCATCGACACTTGTGCGGCCGAGTTCGCCTCGCCCACCGCCTACATGTACTCGACCTATGAAGTGCCGTTCGCCGGCGCGCTGGCCAACGAGGCGCAGGTCTCGTCGCGCAAGAAGGTCGTCATCCTCGGCGGCGGGCCGAACCGCATCGGCCAGGGCATCGAGTTCGACTATTGCTGCTGCCACGCCGCCTTCGCGCTGCGCGACGCCGGCTATGAAGCGATCATGATCAACTGTAACCCGGAGACGGTCTCGACCGACTACGACACCTCGGACCGGCTCTATTTCGAGCCGCTGACGGCCGAAGACGTGCTGGAGATCCTGCGCGCCGAGCAGGCCTCGGGCGAGCTGGTCGGCGTCATCGTCCAGTTCGGCGGCCAGACGCCGCTGAAGCTGGCGGATGCGCTGGAGAAGGCCGGCATCCCCATCCTCGGCACCTCGCCCGACATGATCGATCTCGCCGAAGACCGCGACCGCTTCCAGAAGCTGCTGCACAAGCTCAACCTGAGCCAGCCGAAGAACGGCATCGCCTATTCGGTCGAGCAGGCCCGCCTGGTCGCCGGCGAGCTCGGCTTCCCGCTGGTGGTGCGCCCGTCCTATGTGCTCGGCGGCCGCGCCATGCAGATCATCCATGACGAGGGCATGCTGCAGACCTACCTGCTCGACACCGTGCCCGGCCTGGTGCCGGAGGACATCAAGCAGAAATACCCCAACGACAAGACCGGCCAGATCAACACGCTGCTGGGCAAAAACCCGCTGCTGTTCGACACCTATCTCTCCGGCGCCATCGAGGTCGATGTCGACTGCCTCTGCGACGGCAAGGCGACCTTCGTCTCCGGCATTCTGGAACACATCGAGGAGGCCGGCATCCATTCGGGCGACAGTGCCTGCTCGCTGCCGGTGCACTCGCTGCCTTCCGAACTGGTCGACGAACTGGAGCGCCAGACGGCAGCCCTTGCCCGCGCGCTCAATGTCGGCGGGCTGATGAACGTGCAGTATGCGATCAAGGACGGCACGGTCTATGTGCTGGAGGTCAACCCGCGCGCATCGCGCACCGTGCCCTTCGTCGCCAAGACCATCGGCCGGCCAATTGCCAAGATTGCCGCCCGCATCATGGCCGGCGAGAAGTTGGAAGACGCCTTCGCCCATTACGGCGCCATGCCCGACCCCAGGAACCCCGGCCACATCGCGGTCAAGGAAGCCGTGTTCCCCTTCGCCCGCTTCCCCGGCGTCGACATATTGCTCGGCCCGGAAATGCGCTCGACCGGCGAGGTCATGGGCCTCGACCGCGATTTCGCGCTGGCCTTCGCCAAGAGCCAGCTCGGCGCCGGCGTCGACCTGCCGCGCTCCGGCACGCTGTTCGTCTCGGTGCGCGACGAGGACAAGAAAGGCATCCTGCCGGCGGTGAAGCGCCTGGCCGGCCTCGGCTTCAAGGTGCTGGCCACCTCAGGCACCGCCCGCTTCCTCGCCGAAAACGGCGTCGACGCCCAGAAGATCAACAAAGTGCTGGAAGGCCGCCCCCACATCGAAGACGCCATCCGCAACCGCCAGGTGCAGATCGTCTTCAACACCACGGACGGCCAGAAGGCAGTGTCGGACTCGAAGTCGCTGCGGCGGGCGACGCTGATGCAGAAGGTGCCGTATTATACGACGCTATCGGGCGCGGCTGCGGTGGCGGAAGCGATTGCGGCACTGAAGGCGGGGAGCCTCGAGGTCAGGCCGCTGCAGGAGTATTTTGCGTAAGGATTGGTGAACTGCTGTCGGCAGTTCTCGCTTTCAAATTGCTCGCCGCAGCCAAATGATATCCGGATTATACCAGCATCTAAAATAGTGCACTCCGACGGTTAGTAAAGGGTCGGATACAGTAGACAGCCCCCGAGACGTCACGTACGCTAACAGCCAAAAGGCGGGGGGACCAAAAAATGAATCCAGTAATTCGCGCTCAAGTCAAGGATTACGCAAAATCCACGAGCATCGAGTCGGCAAGTCTTAGTGATCAATTCGAAATTTACTCGATATTTGCGACTCTAATCGGTCTGTTGGCCGAGTCCGCAGATGCCAACGATGTCCATTTGACAGGCACGGAGTTCGGTCTCGACGGAGTCGCAATATTAATACAAGGGGAAGTAGTAAAAACACGGATCGAAGCAGAAGATAAGCTCGCCGCGATCAAAAATCCATCGATTGAGTTTGTTTTCTTTCAGTCGAAAACTAGCCCAAGTTACGACTACGGTGACATTTCCAAATTTTTCGATGCTATAACCAGCTTTTTTGATGGCGATTTGCGAGATGAAAGCCCCCAATTGTCGGACTTAACCGAGGCGATGCTCGCGGTATATGAAGGTGTAGTTGGAAAGAAAAATCCTTCGCTAAAAGCGTTCTACATCGCAACCGGAAATTACGAGGAACCTCGGCGCATTGAGTCTTTGAAGAATACATTCACTCGTCAAATGTCTGAAAAAAACATGTTTGACAGAGACAACCTTGACGTAAGTATCGTTGGAGCTCTTCAGCTACAACAATGGTACCGAGCCGCCACAACATCTGTCGAAGCAGAAATTGAATTTACAAAAGCAGTCGTTATGCCAAAAAATAAGAATGTGGACGAGGCATACGTTGGATATCTCGAGGCCAAACAACTAGTTAAGCTATTTACTTTGTTTGACGATAAATTTAACGCAATCGGCATCAATAAATCGGTTTTCGTTGACAATATTAGAGACTACGATCAAAGATCTAAGATTAACCAAGAAATAAAGGTCTCAGTACTTGAGAGCGGTGGTGATGATTTTGCTTTTAGGAATAACGGCGTTACAGTTGTGTCGAAAAGTATAGACCGCACTGGAGATCGATTCCATCTTGAGGACTATCAAATAGTAAATGGGTGTCAAACGAGCAATATTATATACGAATTGATCTTTGGGGAAAGCAAAGGGGCAGCTGAAGATCTAAATCTAATTGACCATATTGCAGTGCCATTCCGCCTGATTGGGTCGAAGAACGATGACTTCGTCGCATCGATCATTATTGGAACGAATAGGCAGAACCCGGTGAAGGAAGAACAATTCTGGGCGCTGAGGCCATTTTTAAAGAGCCTCGAAGAATACGCCAGATCGGTTGAGCCGGAAGAGATCATATATCTTGAACGGCGCGAAAACCAATATCGTGGCCAGCAGGTCGAGCGCGTTAGGATAATTCAGCCATCTTCGATGATGAAGGCCCTGGCTGCCGCGATTTTCTTCCAGCCCAATCGTGCAGCTCGCGACTATCGGGGAATCATGTCGGAGTATGATAGCAAGATATTTAAGGATGATCATGATGTTAGGATCTATCATGCCTGCTGTTATCTCTACTACCGAATTGAGTTCCTCTGGAGAAACCAGCGTATAGATAATAAATATAAGACGTTCCGATTTTATATCATATGTGCCGTCGGTTTAATTGTGACCCGAGGCAGAGACGTCTTTTCCATGAAAAAATCGGAAATAGAAAAAGTAGCGCAGAATATTATTGCATTGAGCAAGAATGAAGAGGCGCTCAAGGCGGTGGTTTATAGAAGCTCAGCGATATTAGACGACAAACTTAAGCAGTTTGGGACGCAGTCCCAGGAGAGGGTTCGGGACGCCATCCGATCAGAGTCGGTTTCTAACGAATTTAGAGAGATGATCCTGACCCAAGACATTCCTGAGGTGAAAAACTACGTTTCATAAGAGGCTGGCGAGTCGTCATGCTCGTTCCTATACTCTCATCACGCCACCGCCACACACTCGATCTCGATATCGAACTCCATCGGCCACGACGCCACCGGCACAAAACTCCGCGCCGGCGGATTGACGCTGAAATACCTGGCATAAACACGGTTGATGGCGTTGTAGAAGCCGGAATTGACGGCGTAGATACGCACCATCACCACATTGTCGAGCGAAGTGCCGGCCGCTTCCAGGCAATGTTTCAGCGCCTTCAGCGACGCCTCGGTCTGCACCTCGATGTCGCCGCGCACCATCTCGCCGGTCACCATATCCACCGGCGGCGTCGCCGAGATGAACACGAAGCCGTTGGCCTTGACCGCTGTCGAGCAGGGAAGGCCGAGCGCCCGCACCTTGGCGGACATGACCGGCACTTCGATGATTTCTTTTTTCATGGCAGTTCTCCCTGAGTTGCAGGGAGCTTATCCCGGCACGGGCGGAACGCCAGCGCCGTTCTTCCCTTCTCCCCTTGTGGGAGAAGGTGGATCGGCGCGATAGCGCCGAGACGGATGAGGGGTGTTCCAGCGGAGTGAGACGTCGGCGTTCCCTGGAACACCCCTCATCCGTCGCCTTCGGCGACACCTTCTCCCACAGGGGGAGAAGGAAGATGCGGCGCTAGAGAAATCCGATGAACCGTCCGGCGAAAAGCACGGACGTCCACAGCAGTATCGAGAGCACAGCCAGGATGGTGCTGCCGGCCAGATCGTCACCACCTCTGGCGAAGCGCAGGAAGGTGAAAAAATTGACGCCGGCGAGAAGGATGAGTGCCATCTTGGCGAGGAAAACCGGCATCGCCGCATAGGTGCTCGCCTTGACCGAAAACAGCAGCGAGCCTGTGACGAGCGCACCCGCGAATGCACTTAATGCAATGCGGCGCAGCAGCGCGACGAATGCGGCTTGCGGCAGCGAACGGAAAGCGCCGCAGATCCTGAGGTCCATGAGAACGACGCTGGTCAACAGCGCGCCGATCGACATGATGTGGAGCGCATTGACTATGGGATAGGCGACGAAGGAAGCCTTCAGCCACCGCGCCAACGCAAGATGCTCAATGCCGGCGAGGAACTCGGCCATTTACGCCGGCGGCACGCGGTCGGGATAGACATCATATGTCTTGCCGTTGACGATGACGCGCACCGCTTTCATGCGCTTTTCGGTCGCCTCGAGCGAGCGGTTGCCGATCGCGGTCACCTCGTCGCCGACCTTGGCCACCTCCTCCGTGAAGCCGGCGGCGATCGTGCGTGATGGCGGCGCCATCTCCACCCGCCAGGCCTCACCCTCCGCGTCGACATCCAGCGTGGCGTGCGGATTGCCGATATAGATGGCCGTGATCTTGCCCTTGAGTTCGAAAAACCCATCCTGTGTCCACGACCAGCCGTGATGGGCATAGGCCGCGGTGCCGGCGGCAAGCATCACGGCCGCCGTCAGCGCGACGCTGCGAATTGCCTTGAACTGCATCGCTCGTCTCCTCGGTTCATCCCGCAGGCACTTGAGAGTAGGACACGGCGCGGCAACGTCAAATCATATCGAGCGAAAGACTGGACCGCCAAGCGCCCGCCCAATCGCCGGCATGACGCCTTGTTAATGACACCCATGCGCGCCACTCTCTCTTTCCTGGCCGTTCTTCCCCTGGGCTGAAGATCGGACTCCCATCGGAAACGAGGCGAACCATGAGCAGCATGAGAGACCGTCAGGAAGGCTTCGAAAAGAAGTTTGCGATGGACGAGGAAACGAAGTTCAGGGCCATGGCGCGCCGCAACAAGCTGCTCGGCCTGTGGGCCGCCGAAAAGCTCGGCAAATCCGGTGCTGACGCCGACGCCTATGCCAAGGAGGTCGTGCACGCGGATTTCGAAGAGGCAGGCGACAACGATGTGTTCCGCAAGGTCCGCGCCGACTTCGACGCGGCGGGCATCGCCCAGTCGGATGGCCAGATACGCACCGCCATGGAAGAGCTGCTGGTGACCGCGGTCGAGCAGATCAGGTCGACCTGAGCGCCGCTCAGCCTTGATCGGTATAGGGCGTGCCGTGCTTAAGGCACAGGGCCATATTGTGGTGTTGGTTGGCCAAGCGGGCTGGCTTCCATCGTAGCGCTCTACGGCGCCCCCCTCTGTCCTGCCGGGCAGGACAGAGGGGGGCGCCATAGTGAACCGCCCTCACCCCTGATGCGCGGCGGCCAGTTCCTTCACGTGTTTTTCGTGCATCTGCAGCGTCGGCAGGGTTTTCTTGGCGAATTCCTTCATTGCCGGGTCGTCGCCGGATTTCGCATAGCCGCTGAACAGCGCGACGGCTTCCTTATGAGCGTTGGTCTGCATCTCGATGTATTTGGCCTGGAATTGATCGCCGCTGGCGCTCTTCAGCTCATCGAGCATCTTCTGCTCCTTGGGCTGCAGGGCCGGACCGGACGGTGCGGTGGCCGAGGTTGTCTGGCCCTGGGCAAGCGCCGCCTTGAATTCCTCGCCGGCCTTGGTGTGATCGGCGATCATCTGTTTGGCGAACGCCTTGACGTCGGCGTCGGTCGCCTGTTGCTCGGCGAGCTTGCTGGACTGGATCTCGAACTCATTGGCGCTCGGCACCGTCTTGATGAAGGTCGAAGTGTCGACCTTCGTCGTGGCGGCGAGCGGCGTGGTCGTGGCGGTCGTGTTCGACTGGGCAAAGGCCGGCGCGCCGGCAAGCAATGCTGCTGCGGTCAGAATGGTAAGCGTCTTCATGGCATGTCTCCGGTTGGAATTGTCCCTCGGACAATCCAACGTCGCTTGGGCACTCCGGTTGCAGATCATGAGGAAGAAGCCTGCGCGTATCGCCTCGATTACCCGAACCGCGGCGGCTGGCCACAACTGCCTTCAGTGGCAGCAAGCTTCGCCATATTGCAGCTGCTCGTTCCAGTTCGGGCGACCTTCCGGCGTGAAATCCATCAGATTCCACAGCGTTTCGCAGGTGCCGAGGCCACGCGGATCCTGACCGGGCTCCGTCGGTGCGAAATCCAGTTCCGAACTCCAGAAATGGCGTATGCCGTCGGGGTCGCGGTGAAACACCGACAGCAGCGGGATCTGTGAGCCGTCGGCCGCCTCCGCATTGTAGTCGCGCTTGAAGCTGTTGGCCGCCGAAGACACCAGCCGCATGTTGCGCCAGCCCCGATCTCGACCGAGCGTGACCAGGTTTTCGAGCGCGGTCTTGCCCACCACCGCGAAATTGAAGCCGGCCGCCTGGAGATGCCCGACCGCGCCGTCGAACTGATCGAGCAATGCCGTGCAGGACGGACATGGCTGGTCCGGTCGGGCGAGCTTCGCCGTGCCGCCGCTGGTCGCCACATCGCGCTTCTCCTGCGGGTGGCGCGGGAACATCATGTTGTAGAGGATCAGGCTGTCCTTGCCGGGCGCGAACAGCTCCGACAGCCTTGTCTTCGCGGGCTTGCCGTGGGCATCCAGTGCGTCGAATTCATAGTCCTGGCGGATCAGCCCGCCCGGCGGCAGCGCGCGCCGGGCCTCGGCGACCTCTTCCATGGCGCGGCGCAGCTCGATTTCCTTCTTCAGCAATTTTTCGCGCGCGGTGCGGTATTTCGCGGATTCGTTGGGAAAGGTGATCATGATCGGCTCCTTCAAGTCGCAGCGCCGGCGTCCCGGCGCGGTTGCTCTGCGACCCAAGGACGTTTGGCGGTGATCGGCTCCGACATTTATTGCGCATGGTGATATGTCGTAATACCTGTCCGGGCAGCGTGATCCGGGGGACGAGATGCACGACGACGAGATCGATCTGCGCTGCCCGCAAGTAGTGACCGACAATGCCGCCAAGGGCCTCAGACTGCGCGGAGAATTCGGCCGCGGCGGCACCGAGATCGGCGTCGCCCGCGCCACCGAACTGAAGAACCGGAAAAAGCTCGCGCCCTCCACCATTCGCCGCATGGTCAGCTATTTCGCCCGCCACGAGGTCGACAAGCGCGGCAGGAACTACGGCAATGAGCAGAACCCTTCGGCCGGCTACATCGCCCGGCTGCTGTGGGGCGGCGATGAAGGCCGCACCTGGGCGCTTGATCTCAAGCAGAAGATCGGCAACGCGCCGGACATCTGACAACGGTCCGCACTACGCTGACCGCTCCTCACCCCTTCACCCCGCCGGCGGTGAGGCCGGAGACGATCTTGCGCTGGAAGATCAGCACCAGCACCACCAGCGGCACCGTGACGATCACCGAGGCGGCCATGATGTTGCCCCAGGGGATCTCGAACTGCGAGTTGCCGGAGAGCAGCGCGATCGCCACCGGCACGGTCCGCTGTGCGTTGTTGGAGGTGAAGGTCAGGGCAAACAGGAACTCGTTCCACGCACCGATGAAGGCCAGCAGGCCGGTGGTCGCCAGCGCCGGCCACATCAGCGGCAGGAAGACCCGGGTGACGATGATCCACGGCGTCGCGCCGTCTAGGATCGCCGCCTCCTCGACCTCGACCGGCAGGTCGCGGACGAAGGTGGTGAGCACCCAGACGGTGAACGGCAAGGTGAAGATCATGTAGGAGAAGATCAGCGCGAACAGGGAATTGTAGAGGCCGAAGATGCGGACCAGTTCGAACAGCCCGGCCAGCAGCGCCACCTGCGGGAACATCGACACCGACAGGATGATGAACAAAAGCGCCGAGCGGCCGCGGAATCGAATGCGCGCCAGCGCGTAGGCTGATGTGATGCCGAGCAACAGCGACAGCGCGACGACTGCGCCGGAGACGAAGAGCGAGTTCGCGAGGTTGCGCACGAAGGCGCCCTCGATCAGCACGTTTCTGTAATTGGCGAAACTGATCGTCGTTGGCCACAGATCAGCCCGGAACAGATCGGTCCCGGATTTCAGGCTGGTGACGATGGCGTAATAGAACGGGAACACCGCGACGAAGACGATTGCCCCGACCAGCAGGTAAAAGGCCGTGCGCTTCACGATCCACATCTCAGCGGTCCCCGTCCAGGCTGATCCGGCCGATCCGGATGGTGACGATGGTAAGCAGAGCGAGAATGAGGAAGAGCAGGGTCGAGGCGGCGGAGCCATAGGCGAACTTGTCGAACTCGAACAGGTTCTCGCGGGCGAACACCGACATCGACTTGGTGTGCACATTGTTGGGCGTCAGCACATAGATCAGGTCGAAGATACGCAGCGCATCGAGCGCGCGGAAGATCACCGCCACCAACAGCGCGGGACGGATCAGCGGCAAGGTCACCCGCCAGAAGATCTGCCAGGGGTTGGCGCCGTCGAGCCTGGCGACCTCGATGATCTCCCTCGGCAGCATCTGCAGCGCGGCCAAGATGAGCAGCGTCATGAATGGCGTCGCCTTCCAGATATCGACGATGAGGACCGCCGCCATCGCGGTGTCGGCGTTGGCCGTCCAGGCGATCTTGGTGCTGATCAGGCCGAGATTGAGCAGCACCACATTGATGATGCCGAACTGGTCGTTGAGCATCCATTGCCACATCTTCGCCGAGACGATCGTCGGGATCGCCCAGGGGATCAGGATCGCCGCCCTGACGATGCCGCGGCCTCTGAATTCGGCGTTGAGAACCAGGGCAACGATGGTGCCGAGGATGGTCTCGCAGGTCACCGAAATCACGGTGAAGCGCACCGTGTTCCAGACGGCACGCCACCAGACAGGGTCGACCAGCAACCCGTCATAGAGGGTCCGGCCGCTTGGCATGTGAAGTACCGAAAAGTAATTGGCGAAGCCGACCCATTGGCGCGCGTCGAGATCGGCCAGCGAGGCGTCGGTGAAGCTGAAATAGACCGTGCGGGCAAGCGGCCAGCCGGCCGCCGCGGCGAGCACCAGAAGCATTGGCGCCAGGAAAAGCCACGCCGAGCGAACGCGCTGTGCCCTCAACGGCGCGTGCGCGGCCTTGGCTGTTTCCGGTTTCATCCCTGTCATCTCGCTCCGCTCGCTGCGGTCCCGCCGGCCGGCTGTCCCAGTATCGTCACCAGCCTCGGCCCTTCAGCTTGGTCAGCGTCGCTTCGAGGTCGGCCAGATTGTCGGCGGCAGTGCCGTCGCCCGAGAGCGTGTTGTGAACAGCGTTCCAGAACTGGCTCGACGCCTCGTTGTATTTGATCCTGGTGGCGGCCGAGGGGCGCGGCACCGCATTGAGAAAGATCTGCTTCCAGCGCGGAATAATCGGGTGTTCCATGGCAATGTCGGCATCGTCATACAGCGCCTGGATGGTCGGCAGATTGGACGTCTTCAGCGCGCGGTATTTCTGCATCGCGGGCGAGGCAATGAACTTGACCAGCTCGATCGCGGCATCCGGATGCTTCGAATATTTGGAGACCGCGAGGTTCCAGCCACCCAGCGTCGCGACCGGTCGGGCGCCTTCGCCGGTGCCGGCCGGCAGCGGCGCCACGTCGAACTTGCCCTTGATCGGCGAGCCCTCGCCGTTGCCGAGCGCATAGGCATAGGGCCAGTTGCGCATGAACACCGCGTTGCCGGTCTGCCAGACGCCGCGCGATTCCTCTTCCTGGTAGGCGAGCACGCCGGGCGGCGCGATGGTCCCGACCCAGCCCTTGACCATATCGAGCACCGCCGCCGCTTTTGGATTGCTGATGGAGATGGAGCCGTCCGGCTCGATGATCTGGCCGCCGCCATTCGACATCACCCATTCGAGCGCGTCGCAGGTCAGCCCCTCATAGGCGTTGCCCTGAAAGACGAAGCCCCAGATATCCCGATTGCCGGCTGCACGTTCCTTATCCATGACCAGCCTGGCGGTGTCCGCCAGTTCCTTCCAGGTGGCCGGCACCTTGGCGCCATATTTGTCGAGGAGATCCTTGCGGTAGTAGAGCGCCGGCGCATCGGTGAAGATCGGCAAGGCGACGAGCTTGCCATTGACGGTCTGCGACCGGATGATCGACGGGAAATGCTCGGCCACGATGTCCCTGGTCGCTGCGGTCAAATCGACGAGCTGGCTGGCGAGCTGCGGCGCCCAGATCACGTCCGTCTGGTAGACGTCGATGTCGCTGTTTCCGGCGGCAAGCCACAGCCGGTACTGGCCGAACTGGTCGGTCCCGGACGTCGGCATGACGACGATGTTGACCTTGTTGCCGCTGTCTTTCTCGTAACGGTCGAGGATCTCGCGCAGCACCTTGATGCCGTCGCCGGTATCGCCCGACACCATCGACAGCTCGACGGCCCGCGCCGGCGTACCAATCAGCATGGCGGCGACGCCGAGCGCCAGGAATGCGTGAGAAAACTTCATGGTGATGGATGTCCCTCCGCAGCCGGCGACAGGAAACACTCCACGCGCCGGCAGCTTGTCGGACCCCGCCTTCCATTGAATGCGAAGCGGCGCTTTGGGTTCCCAAATCGCGCCGTTCCTGCGTGAGGCGACACCCATCAGGGGGTGTTGAGATTCAGGTCAGGCCGAGTCGAAAATGGTGGTTTCCGAGAACCGGAGCGGAGCGTACTTTTGGGTACGTGAGCACCGGAAGCGCAGGAAGCCATCATTTGCAGGCCGGCATCACCTGAATATCAGCACACCCTAGCCTTCCCAGGCGACAGGCATCATCCCCAGCCGCTCATAGAGCCGGACGGCGGCGGGATTCTCGACCGTGTTGGTCTTGAGGTCGACATGGTCGGCGCCGCGTTCGCGAAAAACGGCGAAGGCGTGCCACATCAGCGCTTCGGCAACACCCTTGCCGCGCGCCTCGGGATGAACGGCAAGATCCTTGACGAAGGCGCGGGTCCAGCACAGCGCCGCCGCCGCCAGCCGGCCCTTGGCGTCGATGACGAGGAAGCACAGCGCCGGGTCGAATTCGGGATCGTCCGCGATACGCGGCCACCACTCGTCGAACGGACCATCGGCGCCGTCATCGAACACTTCCGTCAAAAGCGCATGCAGGGCGGGCGCGTCACCAGGCTCGAAACTGCGCATGACAAAGCCGTCGGGCCAGTGCGGCGGAACCAGCGTCTCATCGAGGATCTTGCGCAGCCGGATGTCGTTCAGGGCCGGCGGGCGCGGTTCAGGCATCGCGCTCAGGCGTCGGGTTGCAGGCGACGGCGCTGGCGGTCGCGGCCAAGGCCGGTCGCCTCGAGCAGGCCCTTGCGCTTGGCGTCGTAATAATAGCCGGTCTGATAGAGCCAGTCGGCCTTCTTGGCGTTGCCGCCGGCCACCAGCCAGGCGCCGCGCAGATATTTGACCGCGTATTTTAGATTGGTTTCGGCGTCGAACAGGCCCTTGGCCGGTCCGTCATAGCCCATGCCGCGTGCCGTCGCGTGCTTGATCTGCATCAGTCCCCAATGGCCGTTGTTGTAGGCTTTCGGGTTGAAGGTGCTCTCGCGGTTGACGACATGGCGCACCAGGTCCACCGGCACCTGGTAGATCGCCGCATATTTCTCGATCAGCCGCTCGACATCGCCACGCACGCCCGTCGCGTGTTCTTCTTGCACGGGCCCTGCCGGAAACTGGACCAGGGCCGCCGGGTTCTGCGGCACGACATAGGCGACCTGCTGGACGCCGGGCATGCGGTCGCCCTTGGCGGTTGCCGGCACGATCAGCCCCGCGGTCGTATAAGTCTCGGCCGCCTTGACCGGTTCGTTCGCATTTGCCGGCGGCGGCGCCTGCCAGGCATTGGCGGTCATCACCGCGGGCACGGCTGGTGCCGCCGGTGTCGATCCGG
>NZ_RZPB01000720.1:0-3053 GCF_003998535.1 Mesorhizobium sp. M7A.F.Ca.AU.002.02.1.1
CGGACCGACAAAAACCCCGCTTTGCGGGCAGCTTCCGCAGTCCGCCTGCCGACGGCATGACAAGGCAAGGCGGCGAGCGTCGCGATGATTTCTTCCGGCGCATGGCGCATGGCATTGGCGCTTGTGACGGCCACCGCGACGGCATCGTCCGGGATCAGTCCGGCGGCGACAGGCAACGCCTTTGTTTCGGTCAGGGGCAAAAGAACCGGCTGAAAACCTGCCTCCTCCAGCCGATGCGCTGTGCGCGAAGCACCCGGTTCCGGCCTGGTCACCAGGACGCGAAGCATTTCAGAGCCAGCCGTCGAAGAACTTTTCGCCGGCCCTGGCGCGCACGCTCCGGGCCGCTTCGCCGCCGATCCGGGCGGCGTCTTGCGCCGGTCCCTGCAGTTCGACCGTGTGTGACTGCGTGCCGTCGGGCGAGATGATCAGCCCGGCAAAAGACAGTTTTCCGGCCTCGATCGCCGCATAGCCGGCGATCGGCGTGCGGCAGGAGCCATCGAGCGCCGCCAGGAAGGCACGCTCGCAGGCCAGCGCCTGGCCGGTCGGCACATCATGGACGGCCGCCAGCATCTTTTCGACATCGCGGTCGCCGATACGGGTTTCGATGCCGATCGCGCCTTGCCCCGGCGCCGGCGGGAAGACATCGAGCGGTATCAGGTCGGTGACGACATGCTCGAGCCCAAGCCGCTTCAGCCCGGCATAGGCCAGGATCGTGCCGGCGGCGACGCCTTCGTCGAGCTTGCGCAGCCGCGTCTGCACATTGCCGCGGAACATCACCACGTCGAGATCCGGCCGCATCCGGCGGATCAGCGCTTGCCGCCGTAGCGACGACGAGCCGACTTTCGCCCCGCGCGGCAGTTCGGCGATCGTCTTCGCCGCTTTGCCGACAAAGGCGTCGCGTGCGTCCTCGCGCGGCAGGAAGGCCGACAGTTCGAGGCCGTCGGGCAGTTGCGTCGGCATGTCTTTCGACGAATGCACGGCGATGTCGATCCGGCCGGCCAGCAGCGCCTCCTCGATCTCCTTGGTGAACAGGCCCTTGCCGCCGGCTTCCGACAGCGGCCGGTCCTGAATGCGGTCGCCGCTGGTCGAGATGACGACCACCTCGAACGCCTCCGCCGGCATGCCATGCGCGGCCATCAGCCGCGCCTGCGTTTCATGCGCCTGCGCCAGCGCCAGCGGGCTGCCGCGTGTTCCGATTCTCAAGATTGTTTGCATGGCGCGCAGTCCGTGATAACCCCCCGGCAAGCGAGGCTTTTCCGGGGTTCTCCTAACGGGGAAAACCCCATGATACAATCTTTAGGGACAGCGACGAATTGATCCGCGTGCTGGGCATAGAGACGAGTTGTGACGAGACCGCCGCCAGCGTGGTGGCCGTCGACGGCGACGCCGCGCCAAAAATCCTGTCCAACATCGTGCTCAGCCAGATCGAGGAGCATGCCGCTTTCGGCGGCGTCGTGCCGGAAATCGCCGCGCGCGCCCATGTCGAGGCGCTGGACGGCATCATCGAGGCGGCGCTTGCCGATTCGGGCACGGCGCTAGCCGATATCGACGCGATTGCCGCCACCGCCGGCCCCGGCCTGGTCGGCGGGCTGATCGTCGGGCTGATGACCGCCAAGGCAATCGCCGCGGCGGCGAACAAGCCGCTGATCGCCATCAACCACCTCGAAGGCCATGCGCTGACCGCAAGGCTGACCGACGGGCTCGACTTTCCCTATCTCTTGCTGCTGGTCTCCGGCGGCCATACGCAAATCGTCGCCGTGCGGGGTGTCGGCGGCTACCAGCGCTGGGCAACGACTATCGACGACGCGCTCGGCGAAGCCTTCGACAAGACGGCCAAGATGCTTGGCCTGCCCTATCCCGGCGGACCGAATGTCGAAAAGGCGGCACAGGCCGGCAACGCCTCGCGCTTTGCCTTTCCGCGTCCGATGAAGGGCTCGGCCCAGCCCGACTTCTCCTTCTCCGGCCTCAAGACCGCCGTGCGCCAGGCGGCGAGCGCCATTGCGCCGCTGAGCGACCAGGACGTCGCCGACATCTGCGCCTCGTTCCAGGGGGCCGTAGCCGATGCTCTGGCCGACCGTGTTTCTCGCGCGCTGACGCGCTTTCGCGAGACATTTCCCGGCACCAGGAACCCAGCCCTCGTCGTTGCCGGTGGTGTCGCCGCCAACCGCACGATCAAGACCATGCTGGAGCGGCTCTGCGCCGAGACCGGCTTCACCTTCATTGCGCCGCCACTGAAACTTTGCACCGACAATGCGGCGATGATCGCCTGGGCCGGCATCGAGCGGCTGCGCGAGGGCATGGCGCAAGAGAACGGCTTCGATTTCGTGCCGCGCTCGCGCTGGCCGCTGGACAGCATCTCGGCGCCGATGGTCGGCTCCGGCCGGCGCGGAGCCAAGGCATGAACGAGGTGGCAATGAGCGGCAACGTCACCGCGCCAAGCGGCTGGCGCGTTGCCGTGCTCGGCGGCGGCGCCTGGGGCACTGCCTTGGCCTTGGCCATGCTGCGCGCCGGCCATTTCGTCCGCCTTTACGCGCGCGATCCGGAGACCGTCGCCGCGATCGACCGCGGCGAAAATCCACGCTACCTGCCGGGCATTACGCTCCAGCCCGGCATCGTGGCGACGAGCAACATCCAGGCCACGCTCGACGGTGCCGATTGCGTGCTGGCGGTGACGCCGGCGCAGTCGCTGCGGGCGACGCTGGCGGCCGCGAAGGACCATATGCCGGCCGGTATCCCGCTGGTTCTGTGTGCCAAGGGCATCGAAAGCGAGACTGGCGCGTTGCTATCGGCGATTGTCGAAGAAATCCTGCCGCTCAATCCGGTTGCCGTTTTGTCGGGCCCGAGCTTCGCCACCGACGTCGCCCGCGGCCTGCCGACGGCCGTTGTGGTCGCCGCCCGCGACGAGGCATTGGCCGCCGATCTCGCCGCCCGCTTTTCCGCCGAAAATCTGCGCTGCTATTCGAACGACGACCTGATCGGCGTCGAGATCGGCGGCGCCTTGAAGAACGTCTTTGCCATTGCCGCAGGTGCCGTCACTGGGGCGGGTCTCGGCG
>NZ_RZPB01000721.1:0-3050 GCF_003998535.1 Mesorhizobium sp. M7A.F.Ca.AU.002.02.1.1
GAGGGACATTTGCCGGCAGGCTATTCTTTCGTCATCGCCGACGATCACCCGCTGTTTCGCGGTGCGCTGCGCGAAGCGCTCGCCGGCATCGGCAATGTCGCCGCCATCCATGAAGCCGGCGATTTCGAGAGCGCCAAGGCGCTGGTCGTGGCCAACGAGGACGTCGATCTGGTGCTGCTCGACCTGTCGATGCCGGGCGCCAGCGGCCTCTCCGGCCTGATCTCGCTGCGTGGCATCCATCCGGCGGTGCCGCTGGTCGTGGTGTCGGCGCATGACGATCCGGCGACCATCAGGCGGGCGCTCGACCTCGGCGCTTCCGGCTTCATCTCCAAATCGGCCAGCATGGAAGAAATCCGCAGCGCCGTGCAATCGGTGCTTGCCGGCGATATTGCAGCACCCGTCGGCGTCGATCTCGGCATCGAGCGCGACCCTGAAATATCCGACCTGATCAAGCGGCTGCAGGCGTTGACGCCGCAGCAGACCCGGGTGCTCGGCATGCTGGCCGAGGGCCTGCTCAACAAGCAGATCGCCTATGAACTCGGCGTCTCCGAGGCCACCATCAAGGCGCATGTCTCCGCCATCCTGCAGAAGCTCGGCGTCGACAGCCGCACCCAGGCGGTGATCCTGCTGTCCAAGATCGGCAGCGACCCGCTGCAGCCGGCGGGTTAGACCCCTATTCCGCCGCCGGCGCCAGCGGCCTGACCCTGGCCATCATCGAGCGCAGTACCGCTGGTTTGAGCGGTTTGTTGATCACCGCAATCTCGAGCCCGCCGGCGGTCGTGCGCACCTCGTTGGAGCGGTCGGCGGTGACCAGCACGGCCGGCAGGGTGTCGCCATGGATCGCACGCAGCCTGACGACGAGTTCGAGGCCGGTTTCGCCGTCGAGATGGTAGTCGGCAAGGACGATGTCCGGGCGATGTATCTTCGCGGTCTCCAGATCCTTTGAACCGGACGCGGTGTCGACGTTGCAACCCCAGCCTTCGAGCAGGAGCCGCATGCCTTCGAGGATGCGGGCGTCGTTGTCGATGCACAGCACGTGCAGACCGGCCAGCGAGGCTGTCGCGCGGGCGGGAGCCCTGGCTTCGATCTCGCGTCGTGCCTGCACGGCCGCGACGGGCAGGATAACGGAGAATCGCGTGCCCTTGCCCGGACTGGAAAAGATGCGGATCTCCAGGCGCAACACCCGGGCGATGCGGTCGACGATGGAGAGGCCGAGACCGAGGCCCTCGGCCTCGCGCGCGCCCTCGTCGAGCCGGGTGAATTCGCGAAAGACGGTGTTCAGCTTGTCGCCGGCGATGCCGATGCCGGTGTCGATCACCTGGATCTCGGCCAATTCGCCGCGCCGCCTGACGCCAACCAGCACGCGGCCGCGGCGCGTGTATTTGATGGCGTTGGAGACGAGATTCTGGATCAGGCGGCGCAGCAAATTGCGGTCCGTCGTCACCGTCAGCGATGACGGCATGATGGTCAGCTCGAGCTTCTTTTCGGCGGCCAGCGGCCGGAAGTCGTTGCCGATCTGGCGCAGCAATCCGTCGAGGTTGAAGGCGGTGTCATCCGGCTTCATCGCGCCGGCATCGAGGCGGGAGATGTCGAGCACGGCGCCGAGAATGGTCTCGACGGATTCCAGCGAGGATTCGATGTTCACGGCCGCCTTGCCGGCAGGTCCCTTGCCGGCCTTCTCGATCAGCGAGGAGCAATAGAGCCGGGCGGCGTTCAGCGGCTGCAGGATGTCGTGGCCGGCGGCGGCGAGGAAGCGCGTCTTGCCGAGATTGGCCTCCTCGGCCAGCATCTGTGCCTGCGCCAGTTCCTCATTGACCCGGGTCAGCTCGATGGTGCGCGTCTTGACCCGCTGCTCCAGCGATTCATTGGCCCTTTTCAGCGCAAGATCCTGCTCGACGCGCCCGGAAATGTCGGCATAGGTGGCGACGATGCCGCCGTCCGGCATCGGGTTGGAGCGCAGTTCCAGGATGCGGCCCGAGGTTTTCAGCTCCATCTGCCACGGGCTGACGAAGCTGGTCAGCCGGTTGAGCATGGCCACACGCTGATCGGCGGGAATGTCGCCGCGCTCGGCGAGATGGCGCAGGATGCGGTCGAGCGAGACGCCGACCTGGCCCATCTCGTCGGGCAGGTCGAACAGCGCCCGGTACTGGCGGTTCCAGCAGATCAGGCGGAAATCGCGATCGAAGACGGTGATGCCCTGTTCCATCTGGTCGAGCGCGATCTGCAAGAGGTCGCGGTTGTGCTGCAGCGCCTCGGTGGCGTCGTCGAGCAAGCGGAAGGCATCTCGGGATTCGCGGTCGTGGCGCCGAAACAGCAGCGACAGGATCAGCCGTGCCGAGGAGGAGCCGACGGCGCTGGCCAGCAGCTGCTCGGAAAAGCGGATGACGTCCATGCTCGCCTGTTCGTTGCCGTGCAGCGAGGTTCCGTTGGTCTTTTCGAACGACTGGAAAGAGCGCTCGGTGCGCTCGACGCCGAGATAGCGCCCGATCGTGTCCTTCAGGTCGTTGACGGTGATGGCGGTGCGGAAACGGCGCAGGCTGGGCATCGGGCCGGCATCGCGCGGCACGAAGATCGACGCCTGGATGCGTTCCAGCGGCACCGACGCGCGCGACAGCGAGCCAAGCACGAAAAACACCGCATTGATCGACAGGCTCCACAACACGCCGTGGTTCAGCGGTTCGGCGACGGTGCCGAACAGGGCCTGCGGCCGCAGCGCCTCGAAGCCGAACAGCCCGTGCACGATGATGCCGGTATCGGCCGCGGCAAGCGACGGCAGGAGCAGTGTGTAGCCCCAGACGAGGATGCCGGCGACCATGCCGAGTGCCGCACCCCGGCCGTTGGCGCCGCGCCAGATCAGCCCGCCGATCAGGGCGGGGGCGAACTGGGCGATGGCCGCGAACGACATCAGGCCGATCGACGACAGGCGCGCGCTGTTGGTGCTCTCGCGGTAATAGAGGAAGGCGATGAACAACAGGATGAAGATCGCCCCGCGCCGCACATTAAGGATCAGCGTCGACCAGTCCTCGGTCTCGGAGGTCGAGGTCTTGAGC
>NZ_RZPB01000722.1:0-3045 GCF_003998535.1 Mesorhizobium sp. M7A.F.Ca.AU.002.02.1.1
GATCTGCGCGAGGATCTTGACGCGAGCACACTGCTGGTCGGGCCTCCTGCCGCGGCCACCGAGGGCATCGATCTTGGTCTGGTGCGGCAGGCCATCCGCAACGAGCGCAAGCTCGGCTTTCTCTACCGCGATGCCGGCGGGGCCGTGTCCCAGCGCGTCGTCTGGCCATTTGCGCTGGGCTTCTTCGACAAGGTGCGGGTGGTGGTGGCGTGGTGCGAGATGCGGCAGGATTTCCGGCATTTTCGCGCCGATCGCATCGCCGAACTCCAAGCAATGGACACGCGCTATCCGCGTCGTCGCCAGGCGCTGCTCAAGGAATGGCGAACGACGCTCGACAAGCCGCGTGGTTCGCGATGACTGCTGCCATATTCTGACAGTAGCCTATCGTATGTTCGTCAAGTCGAAACACCGAACCTTGGAGAGCAGATATGGCCACCCCGAATTTCGTCATCCTCTATGTCGACCAGCCGCAGCAGAGCGGTGCCTTCTACAGCGCGCTGCTCGGTCGTGAGCCGGTCGAAAGTTCGCCGACCTTCGTGCTGTTCGTGCTCGATGCCGGCTTCAAGCTCGGCCTGTGGTCGCGCCATACGGTGGAGCCGGCAGCCGCCACGTCAGGCGGTGGCGCCGAAATCGTGTTTGCGCTGGATACGCCCGATGCGGTCGATGCCGCCCATGCCGACTGGTCCGGGCGCGGGCTGAAGATCCTGCAGACGCCGACCGACATGGATTTCGGTCGTACTTTTGTCGCGCTCGATCCCGATAATCATCGCCTGCGCGTCTACTGGCTGTCCGACGGGGAACAGGCCAATGGGGAACAGAAATGAGCGCGTATTGGATAGCGGTGGCGTCGGCCGAGCATGTCCGGCGTGGTCGCACAGCCGGCTTCATGCAGGTCAACCACGGCAAGGCGGCACCGCTGCGTCGCGTCAAGCCGGGTGATGGCGTCGTCTACTATTCGCCGACCACTGTTTTGGGCGACAAAGACGGCCTGCAGGCTTTCACGGCGATAGGCATCGTGCGGGAAGGCGAGCCTTATCAGGGCGATATGGGCGCCGGCTTCACGCCGTTCCGCCGCGATGTGGCATGGGCCAAGGCCGAGGAAGCGCCGATCAAGCCGCTGCTCGACAGGCTGGACTTCACCGCGGCCAAGTCGAACTGGGGTTATCAGCTTCGCTTTGGCCTTTTTGAAATCGGGGATCACGATTTTCGTGTGATCGCCGAGGCGATGGGCGCCGAAATGGGTGCAACGGTAAACTAGGCCGTGAGCGCCTTGTAGACGGCAATGCCGGCGGCAAGATCCTCGAGTGCCGCTCCGACCGACTTGAACAGCGTGATCTCACCGGCGCTCTCGCGGCCCTTCTTCCGGCCGCGCGCCAATTCGTGCAGATCGGCGACGATGGCTTCCGGTTTCAGCACGCCGGAGGCCAGCGGTTGGACGATGTCGCCGGCTTCCTTGGTGGCGCCGGCGCGGGTGTCGACATAGACGCGGGCAAGCCTGATCGCATCGTCATCGCTCTCGCGCATCGTCGGCGTAAAGCCGCCGACCAGGTCGACATGGGTTCCCGGCCGCAACAATGCGCCCTTGATCAACGGCGTGGTCGTGATCGTCGCCGAGGAGACGATGTCGGCCTGCCCAAGCTCCGTATCGAGATCGCTTGCCGCACTGGCCGCGAAGCCCTGGGCGCACAGATCGGCCGCGACTTTCTCGGCATTGGCCGGGGTGCGGTTCCAGATGCGGATGGTCTTGATGGGCCGCACGGCCGAGTGCGCCTTGGCGAGGAAGGGCGACAGCGCGCCGGCGCCGACCACAAGCAGCCGCGAGGCATCGTCGCGGGCGAGATAGGAGGCCGCAAGCGCCGAAGCACAGGCGGTGCGCCATTGTGTCAGCCGCTGGCCGTCGATCAGGGCCTCGGGTTCGCCGGTGGCGCCGTTGAGCAGAAGATAGAGCCCCATCACCGCGGGCTTGCCGATGGCATTGTTGTCGGGCGACACGGTGACGATCTTGACGCCGACGTGACCGCCGGCCGACGTGCCGGCCGCGTTGAGATCGGTCCAGGCCGGCATCAAAAGCAGTGTGGAGGCGGCACCATCGGGCCGCTCGATCGTATGATGATGCCTGACCGGCTGCACCGCACCGTCGCGAAACGCCATGCGCAGCGTCTCGACCAGTCCGGGAAAGGTCAGCGCATGGTCGACCTCTGCGGCCGAAATGGTCAGCATGAAAAACTCCGTGAGGACAAAACCGCCGATTGGCGGCTCAAGCGGTCGGCTTCGGCAATGCTGCCCCTTGGGCGGACCCCGGTGCCTGGCTTTGTGATACCGCCGGCGCACGGCTGACCGCCTGGCGCAGGTTCTCGGCTTCGACGCCGCGCTGGCGCGCCAGCTTGCGATAGCGACCCTGTTTGACCCACGTAGCCAGACTGCCGACGATCATGCCGATGGCGAGCGCCAGGAACAGGAAGATGAACAGCGGCAAAGTCAGGGTCAGCTTCGGATTGCCGGGGTTGAACGGGTCCAGCGTGAAGGCGACCAGTTCGCGGTTGGCGACAGCGAGTGCGATCAGGATGATCGCCAGGGGCACGAAGATCGCGATGAGGATGAAGCGATTGAACATGATGTTTTCCGTCGGAAGCTGGCCTGTCCGAAAGGCCGTCAGGCGCTGACGTCGCGCCTACTTGCCGCCGTTCAGCCTTTCACGCAGTTCCTTGCCGGTCTTGAAGAACGGCACCCATTTCTCCTCGACCTCGACGGATTCGCCGGTGCGCGGATTGCGTCCGGTGCGCGCGGGACGATTTTTCACCGAAAAAGCGCCGAAGCCACGCAACTCGACCCGGTTGCCTTCGGCAAGGGCGTCGGTGATTTCATCAAAGATCGCGCCGACGATGTTTTCGACGTCGCGCAGGAAAAGATGCGGATTGCGCGTGGCAATAATCTGCACAAGTTCGGACTTGATCATGAGACGGGTCCCCGTGAAAGCAGTGCGGTCAAAATTATGAGGATGATTTTATTTGCTTTTTTCACTTGCCCCAAACGGCTTCTCAAGGG
>NZ_RZPB01000723.1:0-3043 GCF_003998535.1 Mesorhizobium sp. M7A.F.Ca.AU.002.02.1.1
GTGTAGCCCCAGTTCTTGGGATCTTCGGGGTTCAGCCATACCGCGTTCGGCCATTGCTGCAGCAGACGGCCGAGCCAGACGCTGCCCGCCTCCGGATTCCAGTGCTCGACCGAACCGCCGGGGTGAGCGATCTCGTAAGGGCTCATCGAGGCGTCGCCGACGACGATCACCTTGTAGTCCGGACCGTATTTGTGAAGCAGGTCGAAGGTCGGAATCACCTCGGCATGCCTGCGGCGATTGTCCTTCCACACGCCCTCATAGAGGCAGTTGTGGAAATAGAAATATTCGAGCTGGCGGAATTCGGCGCGGGCGGCCGAGAACAGCTCCTCGACGCTTTTGATGTGGTCGTCCATCGAGCCGCCGACATCGAAGAACATCAACAGCTTCACCGCGTTGCGCCGCTCTGGCCGCGTCTGCACGTCGAGATAGCCGTGTTCGGCCGTGGCGTGGATGGTTCCGGGCAGGTCGAACTCTTCCTCGGCGCCCTCGCGCACCCAGCGACGCAGGCGTTTCAGCGCGATCTTGATGTTGCGGGTGCCGAGTTCGACGGCATCGTCGAAATTCCTGAACTCGCGCTTGTCCCAGACCTTCACCGCGCGGCGGTTGCGGCTTTCATGCTGGCCGATGCGCACGCCTTCGGGATTGTAGCCATAGGCGCCGAATGGCGAGGTTCCGCCGGTGCCGATCCATTTCGAGCCGCCCTGGTGGCGACCTTTTTGCTCCTCGAGTCGCTGTTTCAAAGTCTCCATCAGCTTTTCGAACCCGCCGAGCGCCTCGACCAGTTTTTTCTCCTCGTCGGTCAGGTGCTTTTCGGCGAGGCGGCGCAACCATTCCTCGGGGATATTGGCGACGTCCAGCGCGTCCGGTCCGCCCAGCGCTTCAATGCCCTTGAAGACATGCGCGAACACCTGGTCGAAGCGGTCGATGTGGCGCTCGTCCTTCACCAGGGCGGCGCGGGCGAGGTAATAAAAACCTTCGACGTCGTAGTCGACCAACCCGGCTTCCAGCCCTTCGAGCAGCGACAGATATTCCCTGAGCGAGACGGGAACGCGTGCAGCCTTCAGTTCAAGGAAGAAGGGGATGAACATGGCCGGTTACAGCAAATCATACTCGATGAAGCCCGTGCGGCGGGCGACGTGGTCGTAAAGCTTGCGCGCGGTGGCGTTGGTCTCGTGCGTCATCCAGTAGACATTCTTGACGCCGATCTTTGCCGCCTCTTCCTTCACTGCGTTGATAAGGGCGGCGCCGATCCCCTTGCCGCGCACATCCGGGTCGGCGAACAAATCCTGCAGATAGCAGTTGTTTTTCTCCGACCAGCCGGAGCGGTGGTACAGGAAGTGCGTGAGACCGACCGCCTTGCCGTCCAGTGTGGCGATGAAGCCTTTTGGCTCGAATTCGCCCGGAGTGAACAGCCGCTTCCAGGTGACGGCGTAGACCTCTTCCGGCAGCTTCGTCTCATAGAAGGTGAGATAGTCGGTCCACAGGCGCCGCCAATCGGCGTGGTCGGACTGCGCGAGCGGGCGGACGATTATCTCGGACATTTCGTTCCCTCTGAAGTCTGGAACCCGATCCATACCAATAGAATCGGGATCAGGAACACCCTTGCCTATTCGGCAGGCGAATTATATTCGCGAAAAGCGGTCGCGAGCATGTGCAGCGCCTCCCGCGCCCGCGGCGGCAGAGCGTGCGACTGCAAAACGATCTCGGACGGGGGAATTGGTGGCAGGCCGAGTTTGCGGCCCACCTCGATCAAGCCCGGGGGCACAACCCGGTAAGCGAGGGCGGAAAGGGCAAAGCCCGCCGATACCGCGATGTTGACGGCAGCGCCGCCGCCGCCGACGAAAGCCTCATTCCAGGCGATGCCTGCCCGGTCCAGCGCTTCGACCGCTCTCATACGGTCCGGGCAATTGCATCTGGTGCTTAAAAGAGCCAGGCGCAGGGGCGTGCCTGGTCGCCATTCGAAGCCAGGTGCCGCGAACCAGCCATAGTGGGTGCGCGACAAAGCTTCACCGCGTCGACTGTCATCTTCCTGGTGCACAATCACCGCATCGAGTTCGCCGCGATCGAAAGCTTCTTCCAGCATGGAGCTGGTATCGATCCGTATGTTGAGCGCGAGCGACGGATCGTGGGCATGAAGCTGGGCGATCAGCGTGGAAAGCTCAGGCCCCGCGACATGATCGACGAAGCCGAGCGCAAGCCGACATGGCGCCGCGGAAAATTCCGCGACGGCGCGTTCATGGGCGGCAAGGAATTCGCGGGCCACGGGCAGGAAGACAGCCCCCCTTTCCGACAGTGCCACGCGGCGCGGGGTTCGTTCGATCAAACGTGCGCCGAGCTTTTCCTCGAGCCGCCGCAACTTGACGCTGATCGTCGCCTGGGTGCTGCCAAGTGCTGCAGCCGCCCGGGTGAAGCTCTGCAGGTCGGCCACCATGACGAAAGTGCGCACGGCATCGACATCGAGACTGGCCATCTCCGTCATTCCATTTTGTTATCTCTGAAATAGAAATGCATAGTCTTTTTTCATAGTAAAGCCTCGTCTATGTCATCTCGACCGCAGTTTGAAGAGCCAGCCCGGTTCCAGAATGCTTCGACAGAAAGTGATCGACATGACGTTTCAAATCGACCGAAACACCGTTGCGCTTGCCGGGGCCTGCCTTGCCTCGCTGCTGTTCGGCCTCGAAATCTCCAGCGTCCCGGTGATCCTTCCGAAACTGGAAAGCGTGCTCGCCGCCGACTTCAAGGATCTGCAATGGATCATGAACGCCTACACCATTGCCTGCACCACGGTGCTGATGGCGACAGGAACGCTGGCCGACCGCTTCGGCCGCAAACGGGTGATGGTGATCGCCACCATCGCCTTCGGGCTGGCCTCACTGCTGTGCGGCCTCGCGCCGAGCGCTTCGCTCCTCATCATTGCACGCTTCCTGCAAGGCCTGGCGGGAGGGGCGATGTTCACTTGCAGCGTGGCCGTCTTGTCCCACCAGTTTCAGGACGGCAGCGAACGCGGCAAGGCTTTTGTGGCCTGGAGCGTCGTCTCGGGGAT
>NZ_RZPB01000724.1:0-3022 GCF_003998535.1 Mesorhizobium sp. M7A.F.Ca.AU.002.02.1.1
GCGGGTACTCCGGCCGCCAGTCGCCGACGCCGCCATGCGGCGAGTTATCGGGCAGGTATGCCACGGCTTTCTGCAGGCCGGAAATCGGGATCATGCGCGGGCCGTGGCCCGCGTTCGTCGCGAACAGGCTCGGCTGCCCATTGAACAACACCGAAACCAGGCTGAGCGGCTGGCCGTTGCCCATATCGCCGACCGTCCTGCCTGTCACCTTGGCGCCGTCCTTGAGCTGTGCAGTCGGAATGAGAACGATCGGGCTGCAGGTGTAGGCGGCGACGAGGGTGTCCTCGCCATCGATGGTGGCGAACTGCATGGCGCGGATGGGCGCGCGGGTCTCGTAGCGCTCGTGGGCGACGTGGTAAATTCGGACGGCCGTCGATGAGGACTGGCCGTCGAAGGGATAGGACACGCGCCGAAGAGTCGATGAAAATTCCTCGTTGGAGATACCGGCAACGAACAGCTCCCCATTGTGGAACTTCATGTCGACAATGGTCATTGATCGCATCGGCGTCATCGCCTTCTGACGGTACTTGTCGCCCGCTGGGACCGGCCAGTCTCCGGTGCGGTCGCGGAAGTGCTCGTCCGGGGTCGGCGCATCGGGGATGGACCAGCTGGTGGGCTTGGCGCGCGCCAAGTCGACCTGGGAAAGCGCTCCGGCCGGCGAGACCTTCACGACGGCCGGCCTTCCAGCACCGAACGCAACCGCGAGATAGACGTCGTGGGTGATGGGATGGACTGCCATGCCGTTGATGTGGATGCTGGATTTGGACGCCTTGAGCATCGCTGCAATCCGGTCGTCGATGCCATCCATCTCCAGTGGTGGCGCGGCGGCGGGGGCCACCCCTTCGCCCATCGGGTAGGCGAAGACCGCGCCGCTGACGTTGTCGCCAACAAACAGCACTCCGTCTGGGCTGAAGGTTAGGACCCCCGCGTATTGCAGCTTAGCCGGGGTTCGTGAGGACGCAGCTGCGACGGACGCGGGGGCGGCGTGCGCGAGCGTGGGGACCATCGCTGGCGCGGCGATCAGCACGGCGCTCACTGTGGCAAGCAGGGTAAACTTTTTCATATCGATTGCTCCATTTCTTGTGGCAGCGCTGGTGGCGTGGCCGAGATAAACTTGGGCTGGGGGGTGGGGAGTTCAGACCGCGCCCATGCCCCGTCGACGGGCGCACGGGTAGAGATGAGGAGCCGCGAAGGGTTTAGTCAGTGGGTCGCCGGGAATATGGTTTATCACCGCGAGGAATAGACGAATCACGCCCGGATCCGACTGTGTTCGTCCCCCGGTGCGCCAAGGCGGCCGGGCGAGGCGTCATCACAGGAGTGAGCCTTGCCGCACCGCTCCGGCATTCCATATGAGAATGGGTGTTAGTCTTCCGGCACGTCTGTGGAGCGCCTGGATTGCCCACATAGAGTGGGATCAACGACCACTTGGCGGAGATTCAGTGAATGCTCGGGCGATACTCGACATGAGTGGCAGGCCTCGGTCTAGGAACGCGACCGGCGGGGCGCCGCTTTCAGCAACTGAAATCGCCTGCCGCGCGGCGCAGGCACTGACAGCCTCAGGAGCCGCAAGGCGTGGCCTCAGGGCTGGCGTGCCAGCCCCCGGCTTCAGTCTCTATGATTGCGAGGGCGGGGCAGTGTCGCTGAGCGACGCTTTGAGCTCCGGACCGGCCGTCGTGACGTTCCACGGCGGTTTATGGTGTCCAACCTGCATCGCGGATTTGCAGGCCCTGGAGGCTGCGTTGCCCGAATATACCTACCGTGGGACCACGCTGCTTGCGATCTCACCACAGACCCCGAACCACAATCGAGCCGTCAGGGAGCAGGCCGGAACAAGCTTTCCCCTGCTCGCGGACCCGCGAAATCGCGTGGCGGCCTCCTTCGGGGTTCTTGTGAAACTGACCCCAGGGCTGATCGATCTCTACCAGCGGTCTGGAATCGACCTGCCGACACTGAATGGTGACGAGAGTTGGACGCTACCACTACCGGCCCGCTTCGTCATCGCTACGGATCGCTCCATCCGGTACGCCGAAGTGAGTGCCGACTTCACGCGCCGGACCGATCCCCTGGAGCTGCTGCCGGTTCTACGCGGCGCCAGCCCGTCCGCCTGACGGCGCGAGGACCACTCTACTGGCCCGCCGCTCGAAGCAGGGGACGCGTCAGACGATCGTCGACGGAGCCGCCGCATCGGCCATCAAGCTGTCGACAAAGCTGACAAACGACCTTGCCTTAGCGGTCGCGGTGCGACCGGCAGGATAGACCGCCCAGAGATCGATCGACGGCAATTGCCATTCCGTCAAAGCCCGCTGGACGGTGCCGTCGGCCAGCTCTGGCGTGAACATCCACTCAGACGCAACAGTGAGTCCCGCGCCAGCGAGCACCGCGGCGCGGATGCCTTCAGCCGCGGTGATCTTCAGGCGGCTATTGACCGTAACGGATACCTCCGAGCCATCCTTCCGAAACGCCCACACATCGCTCCCGCCGCTGTGCGGGTAGACGATCGCTTGGTGGAGTGCCAGTTCGCCCGGCAGCATCGGCTTGCCGCACCGTTCGAAGTAGGCCGCAGCGCCGAGGACTGCCCGGGGACACGAGGCGATCTTTCTCGCGGTCAAACTGGAATCCGGCATCGACCCGAAGCGCAGGGCGACGTCGATCCCTTCCTGGACCAGGTCAATGTTCCGGTCATCGAGGACGACCTCCATTTCGAGGTCAGGGTTCTGCGCCAGGAATTCAGCGATCTTTGGGACGATATGCAGGCGCGCAAAGGTTACGGCGGCGCAGACCCGCAACTTGCCGGATAGACCGGTGCCGGCGCCGCGCGCCGCAAGCTCGGCCTCTTCGGCCTCCTCGACCGATCGCCGCGCCCGTTCGTAGAAATTCAGGCCAGCCTCCGTCGGCGCAAGCCCACGGGTAGATCGCACCAGCAGCTTCACCCCCAGCCGCCGCTCAAGCTGGGCTATAGTCTTGGACACGGCGGGCTGCCCGACGCTCAGTTGCCGCGCGGCCTTCGAAAACGACCCTGTAT
>NZ_RZPB01000725.1:0-3020 GCF_003998535.1 Mesorhizobium sp. M7A.F.Ca.AU.002.02.1.1
CGCCCAAGTTAAATAGCGACGGCATTGGACAACGGACTCATTTTCGCATTTTCCAGGCTGCCAGAATGCTCCGGGGTTCTTTGATGCTCGAACGAATGGGCAGGACAATGTATCGCTGTCGGCGTTTGCTATCAGCCTTTGCTCTGGTGTTGTTGACGAGTGGCCTGTTCCCACAGGGCCCAGCCATGGCACAGGCGCCCTGCCCGGCCGACCACGATAAGCTGCTCGCCGCACTCAAGGCCAATGTGAAAGCAAGCGGCGGACCTGCCAACGGAGGCTTTGAGACCAACGAATGGGCCGCTGTCGTTGCTCGCGACGGCGCGGTGTGCGCGATCGCTTTCAGCGGTCCCACCGCCGATTCGCAATGGCCAGGCAGTCGCCTCGTCGCGGCGGAGAAGGCCAATACAGCCAATGGGCTCAGCCTGGCGCAAATGGCCCTATCGACGGCCAATCTCTACGCGGGGACGCAGCCGGGCGGGCCGCTTTTCGGCTTGCAGGAGACCAACCCGGTCAACCAGGCCGCAGCCTATGCGGGCGATCCCAAAACGTTTGGAAGTGCCAGCGATCCTCTCGTCGGCAAGCCAATCGGAGGCGTCGTCGTGTTTGGCGGCGGGCTTGCCCTCTATGACGGCAAGAGCATCGTCGGAGGCCTCGGGGTCTCAGGAGATTCCTCATGCGCCGATCACAATGTCGCCTGGCGTGTTCGCGCGGCGCTTGGCCTCGACAAGGTTCCCGCCGGGGTCAATCCCAATCGCAAGGACGCCATCGTCTACGATGTCGATCCCGGCGGCAAAAGCGCCTCGGGCTGGGGCCATCCGCTTTGTGCCGGCACCGAGGCTGACATCGCGGCGGAGCTCGGCGCCGGCGTGGGAGGCTCGATCCACAAATGAAAGGCATGCTGCACCCGGCACCAGCGCGCGTTGACGCAGGACACGGCGCCCGCGCATTGGCGACCGAGAATTCCTTTCGCACGGGCATACTCTCGGTGATGCTGCTGGCATGCGGCCTGTTTCTGAGCGGTGCCTCGGAGCCCGCATCGGCGGCGGCTATCGCGCCGCCCGCCGCCGCGGCGCCACCCGATGACGGGCAATGGACAATGCCGGCCAAGAACTACGCGTCGACCCGCTTCAGCGAACTCAGCGAGATCAACGAAGGCAACGTCAAGAACCTGCAGGTCGCCTTCACCTTCTCGACCGGCGTAAACAAGGGCCAGGAAGCAGCGCCGCTGGTCGTCGGCAACAACATGTACATCGTCACGCCCTTTCCCAACATCGTCTACGCGCTCGACCTTTCCAGGCCGGGCGCGCCGATGAAGTGGAAGTACGAGCCCAACCCCGAGCCGGCGGCACAAGGAGTGGCCTGCTGCGATGTCGTCAACCGCGGAGCGGCCTTCGCCGACGGACGCATCTTCTTCAACACGCTGGACGGCCACACGATCGCGCTCGATGCCAATACGGGCAAGCCGATCTGGAACACTCATATCGGCAACATCAACATCGGCGAGACCATCACCATGGCGCCGCTGGTGGTGAAGGGCAAAGTTCTGGTCGGCAATTCCGGCGGCGAAATGGGCGTCCGCGGCTGGGTCAAGGCGCTGGATGCCGGAGACGGGCATGTTGTCTGGACGGCTTATGGCACTGGACCCGACAAGGATGTGCTGATCGGCCCGGACTTCAAGCCCCACTACGACATGGACAGGGGCACAGACCTTGGCGTGACGACATGGCCACCGGAAGCCTGGAAGATCGGCGGCGGCAATATGTGGGGCTGGATCTCCTACGATCCGGAGTTGAACCTGATCTTCCACGGCACGGGCAATCCAGGACCGTGGAATCCGGATTTGCGGCCAGGCGACAACAAATGGACGTCCGGTATTTTCGCGCGTGACGCCGATACCGGAGCGGCGAAGTGGTTCTATCAGTGGAGCCCGCATGACCTCCATGACTATGACGGCATCAACGAGCAGATCCTTCTGGACATGACCTGGCAAGGCAAGCCGCGCAAGGTCCTTGTCCGACCGGAACGCAACGGCTACCTCTATATCCTCGATCGGACCACTGGAGAGGTGCTATCGGCCACAGCCTATGGCCCGGTCAATTCCAGCAAAGGCGTCGATCTGAAGACCGGCCGCCTGATTGCAAACCCTGACAAGAGAACCGGCACCGGCAAGGTGGTCCGAGACATTTGTCCGACGGCATCCGGCCTCAAGGACTGGCAGCCATCGGCGTTTTCGCCGAGGACCGGCCTGCTCTATATCCCCCACAACAATCTCTGCATGGATGAAGAAGGCGTCGAGGTAAACTACATCGCAGGCACGCCCTATGTCGGCATGAACGTACGCATGATCCCCGGGCCGGGCGGCAATCGTGGTGCTTTTACCGCCTGGGATGTTTCCGCCGCCAAGCCGGCCTGGGTCCTGAAGGAGAACTTTCCGGTATGGAGCGGCACCGTCGTCACTGCCGGCGATGTCGTCTTTTACGGGACCATGGAAGGCTGGTTCAAGGCGGTCAGCGCCAGGACTGGCGATCTGCTTTGGCAGTTCAAGACGTCGTCCGGCATCATCGGCCAGCCAATAACCTATCGCGGCCCCGATGGGCACCAGTATGTCGCAATTCTGGCAGGCGTCGGTGGCTGGGCCGGCGCCATCGTTTCGGGCGACTTAGACCCACGCGATGCCACCGCGGCACTGGGCTTCGTCAACGCGATGAAGGATCTGAAGAACGCTACCACGGCGGGAGGCACGCTTTATGTGTTCCGGCTGCCTTGATGGATTGAACTTGACCGTACGTCCGGCGCGAAAGGCGTTCCAACGGGTGGCGATCGGCATGGCCGGGCTCGCCTTGTTGCTCTTTCCGGCTGTTGCCAACGCACGTGAATTGAGAGTGTGCGCCGACCCGAACAACATGCCGTTTTCCAACGCGGCCGGTCAAGGGTTCGAGAACAGGATCGCGGAAATTGTCGCCACTGATCTTGGCGCCAAGCTGACGTATACCTGGTGGGCGCAGCGCCGTGGCTTCATC
>NZ_RZPB01000726.1:0-3019 GCF_003998535.1 Mesorhizobium sp. M7A.F.Ca.AU.002.02.1.1
GTGCAGGATGCGGCTGCCGCTGGCGCTGATCTCCTTGAGGCGCGCCGGCGACGTATCGCCAGTAATGATGATGGTCGGGACAAGCCGGCCGATATGGGCGTGAAGCGCACGGATCGCGTCGGTGCCGGTGGTGTCATTCTCGAGACGGTAGTCTGCGATGATCAGGTCGACCGGCGCATCGCCGGCAGCCAGCGCCGCCGTATGGGCCTCCTGCGCCTCTGCGGCGGAGCGGCCGGGATAGACACGATGTCCCTCCAGGCTGAGCAAGCGCACCATGGCATCGAGAACGTCGCCCTCGTCCTCGACCACCATGATGCCGGCGGCACTGCTGGCCGGCGATGTCGTGTCGACCTCCAAGCGAGCTTGCACCGCGCCGGCCTTCGCGACGGTGATGGAAAACAGGGAACCGCGCCCGGACGTCGAAGCCAATTTCAGGGGGTGCCCCAACAGCTCGGCGGTGCGGCGAACGATGGCGAGCCCGAGTCCCAGGCCTTGCGTGCGGTCCCGCGCCGGGTTCTGCAACTGCACGAACTCCTCGAAGACCATCCCCTGCTGATCGGCGGGGATGCCGGGGCCGCTGTCGAGGACCTGTATCTCCACACATGCGCCGCGCCGGCGACAGCCCAGCAGGACACCACCTTGCTTGGTGTAGCGAAGGGCATTCGAGATCAGGTTGTTGAGGATGCGCTTCAACATCATCGGGTCGCTGTCGACGTAGAGACTGCTGTCTACCACGCGCCACGTAAGTCCGCGTTGTTTTGCCTCGGCGGCGAATTCATTGCGAAGATCACCAAAGAGGTCGCGCAGCGGCACCGCCTCGCTCGCGACCGTGACGATGCCCGCATCGAGCCGCGAGATATCGAGCAAAGCGTTGAGCAGCCCACTGAAGTTGCTGACAACCGATTTCGCCCGGCTGGCCAGATCGCGCGCCTCGCCGGAGGGTACGTCGCCGCGCTGCCCCAATATGGCAAGCGTCGAGACCAGCAGGCTCAGGGCATGGATCGGTTGGCGCAGATCGTGACTCGCCGCCGCCAGAAAACGCGTCTTGGCACGGTCGGCGGTCTGCGCCCTGTCGCGTTCCTCTTGCAGGTGCTCGACCAGCGTTTCGTTCTCCAGTCGCAGGCTGACGGTTTCGCGCAGCATGCGGTAGGTGATACGGCAGTAGTAGAAATTGATCGCCACCAGCGATGCGAGCAGGAACAGGAAGGCGCCGGAAATATCGCTTTGGGTGGTCAAGCAGCGCAAGGCGACCGGCACCACCGTGGCCAGGATGGAACCGACCAGCGCCGGCGGAAAGGCCGACAGCGACGGCACCGTACCGCAGACGAGACCAGTCAGGACGATGACCGTGAAGGACAGCACGATCGGCGCCTCGGGCATAAAGCCGACCCAGCCAAGCACCCCCCACAGAAGGCCCGACATACAGGAAAACGCCGTGGCCAGCCATGCCCAGCGCAAGATCGAGCCGCGATCCCTTGAGCGGCTGAAAAAACGGCGCGACGCCAGCACCCGGATAGCCGTCAGCAGATACAGCGCCGCCAGCCAGCCGATCAGCCAATTGGCGGAAACGGCCGTTCTCAGAACATAGACCGCCGCCATCGAGATCACGATGTTGGAGATGACCACGCCGTAGGAATTGCGATACAGGAGTTCGACCAGGGCCTGGCGTATCTTGTCTTCCTGCATCGAATCCCTCCAATTGTCCCAAGTAATTCTCCGGCCGGTCTTCCCCGGTACCGTTGATCTACCGGCAACCTGTTTCGCATAAGTTGGCGATCGATCCATATACGCCGCTGCAGCCCTGGATGGTGCCCCGATGAACCGCTCGCTCACCGCCATACTCGCCGACGACCATGCCATCGTGCGCGAGGGGCTGAAGTTGCTTATCTCGGCTATGGACAATGTCTCGGTCGTCGCCGAGGCTGCGGATGGCGAGGCGCTGCTTGGCCAGCTGCGAAGCACGCGCGCCGACCTTTTGATCCTCGACCTCGGCATGCCAGGTGTGGCCGGGATGCAGTTTATCGCCACCATCAGGACCTTGGCGCCACGCCTGCGGATCGTGGTGCTGACGGCCAATGTCGAGCCGAGGACAGTACGCGCCGCGCTCAGCGCCGGCGCCAACGCCTACCTGACCAAGGATGGCGATCCCGAGGAACTCGGCGCTGCCATCGAAGCGGTCAAGAACGGAGGCACCTATCTGGCGAAAACCGTTCGCTTCGCGGTCAGCGATATAGGCAGGGAAAGCGAGCCGATAGCCGCGCAGGAAATCCTGTCCCCGGTACCGCTGACGCGGCGCGAACGGCAGATCCTTCAACTGGTGGCGCAAGGCATGATCACGCGCGACATCGCCGAACGACTGGGCATCAGCCTGCCGACCGCTCGCAAACATCGCGAAAATCTGATGGGCAAGCTCAGTCTCCACAACACCGCCGAACTGACCGCCTACGCGGTTCGTCTGGGATTGCCCACCGGCTGATATCGCAGCCGCTACAATGGGCAACCCGGCAACGGCCCCTTAACCATCGGCAGATTAGCCAAACCCGATCATCATCCAAATACGGCATCCGCCGTATGTTTTCGGCCTGCCCCCCGGCCTACTCCTCCCACGGCTTGATCACATGGGAGGAGCTGTCATGCCATCGCTGGATCTCTGGATTCCGTTCGCCCTCGCAACACTCGCCTTCGCCTGCATGCCAGGACCGGCGATTCTCTACATGACAGCGCAGACGCTGGCCCATGGCCGTCAGGCGGGATTGATGGCGGCACTGGGTGTCCATCTTGGTTGTTACGTGCACATCCTGGCCGCGGCGGTCGGGCTCGCCGCACTGATGGAACACGCGCCGGTCGCTTTCTTGGTGATCCGATGGGCGGGCGCCGCATATCTCATTTCGCTGGGCCTTGCCATGTTCCTGGGCTGGAACCGGATGGGCGAGGATGGTGCCAGGCCGGCCCCGAACACATTTCGCGACAGCATGGTCGTCGAGATCCTCAATCCCAAGACGGCACTGTTCTTCCTGAC
>NZ_RZPB01000727.1:0-3016 GCF_003998535.1 Mesorhizobium sp. M7A.F.Ca.AU.002.02.1.1
ATTCTAGTTCGCGGTGGGCGTAGGCGGAGCCATCACCGCAGTTCAGGAGGTTAAAGGTCGGTGGAACAGAGGGGGGCGCTGGCCCGCCGGCGTCGAAAGGCCTGCCCTGTGGCGACACTCTGCCCCACCGCAACCACCCTATCCGCCTCACCACCTCACCATCGACAGCTTTTTTCTAACAAGCCCGCCTTGGTTGGAAGGATTTAACTCTACAAGAACCATAGAATTAGCTGACTATTATGAAGCATTCCGGTTTTTCTCTTTTCAGGAGCCCTTCATGTCCACCATTTCGCGACGCATTCTTCTGCTCTCGTCGGCGGCACTTGCCGGTGCGGCCTTCCTCGGCCCGGCCCTTGCCAACGACCTCAAGATCACCATCGGCTACCAGACGGTGGTCGAACCCTCGAAAGTGCCGCAGGCCGACGGCGCCTATGAAAAGGCGACGAAGGCCACCATTGATTGGCGCAAATTCGATTCCGGCGCCGATGTCATCGCCGCGGTCGCTTCCGGTTCGGTCGATATCGGCTATGTCGGCTCGAGTCCGCTGGCGGCGGCGGCGAGCCGCGAGTTGCCGATCCAGACCATCTTCATCGTCGGCCTGATCGGCGAATCCGAGGCGCTGGTGGCACGCAACGGCGCCGGCATCGAGAAAATCGCCGATCTCGCCGGCAAGAAGGTCGCCGTGCCGTTCGTCTCGACGACGCATTACAGCCTGCTCGCAGCACTGAAGCATGAGGGCGTCGATCCGAAGTCGGTCGAGATCCTCAATCTCCGGCCTCCGGAAATCGCCGCCGCCTTCTCGCGCGGCGACATCGACGCCGCTTATGTCTGGGATCCGGCGCTCGGCCAGATCAAGACGACGGGCAAGGTGGTGGTGGATTCCTCGCAGGTCGCCGCCTGGGGCGCGCCGACCTTCGACGCCTGGATCGTGCGCACCGACTTCGCCGAAAAGAACCCGGAAGCGGTGCGCGACTTCGTCAAGGTGACGGGCGCGGCATATGCCGAGTTCCTCGCCAAGCCCGAAGCCTGGTCGGTATCGTCGCCGCAGGCGGCCGCGATCGCCAAACTCACCGGCGCCAAGCTGGAAGAAGTGCCGCAGCTGCTCAAGGGCTATGTCTTCCCGACGCTGGAAGAGCAGGCCTCCGACAAATTCCTCGGCGGCGGCACGGTCAAGGCGGTCGAAGCGACATCCACCTTCCTCAAGGAGCAAGGCAAGATCGACGCCGTGCTTCCCGACTATTCGAAATACGTATCGTCGAAATACGTCACCGAGGCGCTCGCCTCGAACTAGTACTCGCTTAACGCAATTCCGGACGGAAAACCGCTTCACGCTTTTCCTGGAATTGCTCTGAACGCGCGCGGATCTTTTTCCCTAACGCCGCGTGCTGACTGCCCCGGAACCGCTGACGAGGGCCGGGGCAGTCGGATTTCAACGAACCGCGAGGCATCCATGCCGCATCTCGTGCTCGACCCGCATCTCGTACTGGACAAGGTCTCGATCCACTATGACGGCCAGGCAGCGCCTGCGGTCGAGCGGGTGTCGATCGATGTCGCCAAGGGCGATTTCGTCGTGCTGGTCGGCCGTTCCGGCTGCGGCAAGACCTCGCTGCTCAACGTCGCCGCCGGCCTTGTCGCGCCGGCGCGCGGTACGGCTTCAATCAACGGCAAGCCGATCACAGCACCTGGCTCGGACCGGGCGGTGGTGTTCCAGAACGATGCTTTGTTCCCATGGCTGACGGCGCGCGAAAACGTTGCCTTCGCGCTCAGGCTGCGCGGTGTCGCTCCGGCCGAGCGGGCGCGGCGCGCCGATGAGCTGCTGGCGCTGGTGAAGCTCGCCGACGCCGGCGACAAGTGCATCTGGGAGCTTTCCGGCGGTATGCGCCAGCGTGTCGGCCTGGCCCGGGCGCTCGCCGCCGAACCCGAATTCCTGCTGCTCGACGAACCGCTCGGCGCGCTCGATGCGCTGACGCGCGAGCGCATGCAGACGACGCTGCTCGATCTGTGGACGGCAAGCGATGTCGGCGTGCTGATGGTGACGCATGGCATCGAGGAGGCGCTGGTGCTGGCCACCCGCATCGTCGTGCTGGCGCCTGGCCCGGGCCGCGTGGTGCAAACTTTCGAACCGGGCTTCTCCAGGCGCTACGCATCGGGCGAGGCCATCCGCACCATCAAGGCCGACCCGGCCTTCGCCGCGGCGCGCGGCGAACTAACCGACGCGATCTTCGAAGGAGAGGCGGCATGACCGTTACCTCCTACACCGAGCGGCCGGGACACAAGGTCGACGAGGCCGACGGCCTGTCGGTGCCGTGGTCGCGGTCCAGCCCGAAACGCAAAGGCGTTTCCGCGCGCGCGGTCAGCGTGGTGACCATCCTGGTGGTGCTGGCGCTGTGGGCGCTGTCGGCCCGCCTGCAACTGGTGTCGCCAGTGTTCCTGCCCTCGCCGGTTGCGGTGTGGAACAAGTTCATCACCGTCGCCCGCGACGGCTTCGTCGATGCGACGCTGCTGCAGCATGCCGTCGCCAGCCTGGGCCGGGTTTTCGCCGCGCTGGTCGCCGCCATCCTCGTCGGCGTGCCGGTTGGGCTCGCCATCGGCATCAGCACGATCGGGCGCGGCATCTTCGATCCGCTGCTGGAGTTCCTGCGGCCGATCCCGCCGCTCGCCTACCTGCCGCTGGTCATCATCTGGTTCGGCATCGGCGAACCGTCGAAGATCCTGGTGATCACTATTTCCATGCTGGCGCCGGTGGCATTGTCGACCGCGTCCGGCGTTCGCGGCGTTTCGCAGGAACGCATCAATGCGGCGCGCTCACTGGGCGCTACTCAGCGCCAAGTGGTCCGCCATGTCATCCTGCCCAGCGCGCTGCCGTCGATCCTGACCGGCCTGCGCATCGCGCTCGGCGCCGGCTGGTCGACGCTGGTCGCCGCCGAACTGGTGGCGGCGACGCGCGGGCTTGGTTTCATGATCTAATCGGCCGCCCAGTTCCTCGTCACCGACGTGGTGGTGATGGGCATATTGG
>NZ_RZPB01000728.1:0-3012 GCF_003998535.1 Mesorhizobium sp. M7A.F.Ca.AU.002.02.1.1
GCTCACATCTGGTCGACCGTCTGTTGCGGCGAAGCGATCTGGAAAAGCTGATCGTCGTCGACAATCTTTGGACCGGGACGCGAGACAACGTCGCACATATCGCCGATCCGCGTTTCGATCTGCAGATTGCCGATGCCGAAAGCTTTTCATCCCTTCAACGCTTCGATGAGATCATCCATCTCGCGTCGCCGGCTTCGCCGCTTTGGTACATGCGCGAGCCGGTACGCACGATCAAGGCCAACATCGGCGGCGCGCTCAATCTTCTGACGCTGCTCAAGCCCGGCGGCCGTTTCTGCTTCGCCTCGACCTCGGAAGTCTATGGCGACCCCCTGGTTTCACCCCAACCCGAGAGTTACAGGGGATCGGTGGACTGCACCGGTCCCAGGGCCTCTTATGATGAAAGCAAACGCTGCACCGAGGCATTGCTGTTCGAACAGCAGCGGGTTGTCGGGCTCGACATTCGCGTCGTCAGGATTTTCAACACATATGGGCCGCGAACCCGCATCGACGACGGACGCGCCGTTTCGAACTTTGCCATCCAGGCTCTGACAACCGGGGTGCTGACGGTCTATGGCGACGGGTCCCAATCGCGCAGTTGGGGTTATGTCGACGACATCGTCGAGGGGCTGGAACGTTACTTCTGGCGCGACGGCATCTCGCATCGCGGCCCTCTGAACATCGGCAACGATCACGAGGTTTCCGTCCTGCGCATCGCGGAATTCGTCAGGTCGCTTGTCCCCGGCAGCCGCATCGAGCACCACCCTCCGGCTCCCCAGGATCCGACAAATCGGCGTCCGGACCTGACGTCGGCGAGGCATGTCCTTCCTGGCTGGGAAGCCAGGACGGGCTATCAGGAAGGCATCGGGCGCACCTTCGATTGGTTCCGTCAGCGAATTGCGGCCGGAACCGTTGCGGCCCCAACGGCCTGACGCGCCCGACGTCGCGGCCAAAGCTCTTTCCTGGCTGCCCACTTGGTCACCACCGCATCGGGCGCATCGATCGGCGAGCCATGGCCGTATCCGCATAAAGATATTGACTGCATGTTTAGTCATAGTTACTCCTGAGGTCGCGAATTGAGTTGGACAGCCGGCGCCAGCCGGTGAATGGCCACCGTGAAGAGGGGAATATCTCGACTGCGATGCGGCTTGCCGTTGCCGGTGCGCCGCATGCCGCAAATGCGATGCCGACGGCCGTTCTCGTGCCGTCGATCGGCATTGTCGCGGCCATCTTTTCGTCAGCAGGAAACGGACCTGAGGCCGTAACGCCGCCGGGCCCAACAATGGGAGCATACAGCATGCACTGGAAACTGACCGCGACGGCCATCGGCCTGTCGCTGCTGACTGTCACGGGCGTTGCCCATGCCGACGGCGAACTCAACATCTACAATTGGGGCAACTACACCAGTCCCGAGCTGATCAAGAAGTTCGAGGAGACCTACAAGGTCAAGGTCACCGTCACCGACTATGATTCCAACGATACCGCCCTGGCCAAGGTCCGGCAGGGCGCCTCCGGCTATGACATCGTCGTGCCCTCGGCGAGCGTCGTGCCGGTCTGGATCAGCGAAGGTCTGCTCTTGGAGACCGATCCCAACAAGATGGAGAACTTCAAGAACGTCGATCCCAGGTGGGTCGATGTTCCATTCGATCCAGGCCGCAAATATACCGTTCCATGGCAGTGGGGAACGACCGGCATTTCGGTGAACAAGTCGGTTTATGCCGGCGACCCCAACACATCGGCGATCTTCCTCGACCCACCCCCCGAACTCGTCGGCAAGATCAATGTCGTACCCGAAATGGGTGACATCATGTTCCTCGCCATCGCTTACGAGGGTGGCAAATATTGCAGCAGCGACATGCAGATGCTGAAGAAGGTGCATGACAAGCTGGTGGAGGCCAAGGCGAAATGGCTTTCGCTCGACTATGCGGCCGTCGACGGCCTGGGCAGGGGCGACATCGCCGCGGGCGTCAACTGGAACGGCATATCGCTGCGCGAGCGGCTTGAGAACGACAAGATCGTCTATGGCTATCCCAAGGAAGGCTATCCGATCTGGATGGACAATGTCGCTGTCCTCAAGGACGCCAAAAACGTCGACAACGCCAAGCTGTTCCAGAATTTCATCATGGATCCGCAGAATGCGGCGCTGATCTCAGCCTTTGCGCGTTATTCGAACGGCATCAAGGGCTCGGAAGCCTTCATGCCCGACGACATGAAGACCGCGCCGGAAGTCAACATTCCCGCCGATTTCGCCGCCAAGGGCCAGTTCATGCAGGCATGCCCGCCCGACGTGCAGGCGCTCTACACGAAGATCTGGACCGATCTGCAGAAATGACCTGACCAGGCTTTCCCGCGCCGCAGCACGCGGCGCGGTCATCTCCGTCCATGCAACGCGATGCGCAGATCGCAGGAGACTTCCCATGACCGATCTCGACCTTTGCTACATGCCGGCCAGCGAGGCGCTGCGGCTGTTCAAGGCAAAGAAGCTTTCGCCCGTCGAACTGATGCAGGCCACCATCCGCCGCGCCGAAGCCACCAAGCCGACGATCAACTGCCTCACCTTCACGCATTTCGACGAGGCGATGGATCTGGCCAGGAAAGCCGAGGCGAAATACGCCAGGGGGGCCCGTACCGGGGCGCTCGAGGGGCTGCCGATCGGCATCAAGGACGAGAGCTACATCAAGGACAAGCCGACCTCGCACGGCTCGCTGCTGTCCCGGGATGCCATCGGTGGCCATACGTCGACGATGAACGAGCGCATCATCAAGGCCGGAGGCATTGTCCATGCCCGCACGGCGACGCCTGAATTCAGCTGCGCCGGCTACACCTGGTCGAAACGCTGGGGCGTGACGCGCAATCCGTGGAACCCGGATTTCACGCCCGGCGGTTCGTCCGGCGGTGCCGCGGCGACGCTGGCGTCCGGCACGTCGTCGATCGCCACCGGCTCGGACATTGCCGGGTCGATCCGAATTTCCGCGTCGGCCCTCGGTCTTGTCCGCTTCAAACCGCCTTACGGGC
>NZ_RZPB01000729.1:0-3006 GCF_003998535.1 Mesorhizobium sp. M7A.F.Ca.AU.002.02.1.1
CGCCAATTTCCGCCGTGACGAGCAGCAGCCTTCCGCCTCCGTGGTCATCCGCTACGCCGGCATCGACGCCGAAAAGAGCGCCATGTCGATCCGCCATCTCGTCGCCGCCGCCGTCCCCGGCCTGTCGGCCGACAAGGTGACGGTGCTCGATTCCAGCGGCAATCTGCTGGCTGCGGGCGACGACCCTTCAAACACCAGCGCCGCCCGCACGCTCGGCGTCGAGCAGACCGTCGAGGCGCAGATCGGAGACAACATCCGCCGTGCGCTGACGGCCTATCTCGGCCCCGACAATTTCCGCGCCAGCGTCAAGGCCGAGGTCAACACCGACACCCGCCAGACGGAAGAGACCATCTTCGATCCGAATTCCCGCGTCGAGCGCTCGGTGCAGTCGGTGCGCGCCAACGAGAACAACAACCAGAAGCAGGCTTCCACTCCGGCCAGCGTCGAGCAGAACCTGCCTGAGACCCAGGCAACCGCCACCGATGGCCCGCAATCCTCCTCGCAGAACGACCGCAGGGAAGAGATCACCAACTACGAGATCAATTCCAAGAAGATCGCCACCGTCTCCAACGGCTACACCGTCACCAAGATGTCGATTGCCGTGGTCGTCAACCAGCAGCGGCTGACGACCATCCTCGGCAAGGACGCCACACCGGAGCAGATCGCCAAGCGCGTCGCCGAGATCCAGAAGATGGTCACATCCGCCACCGGCCTGGATGAAAAGCGCGGCGACATCATCGACGTCTCGGCGGTCGAGTTCATCGATGGCCTGGATGGCGAGGCGATCCCGCAGGCGGGAATGCTCGATTCGATCGGCCAGCATGCCGGCACGATGATCAATGCAGGTGCCTTCATCGTCGTGGTGTTCCTGGTGGCCTTCTTCGGCCTGAGGCCGATGGCCGCGGCGCTGACGGCAAAGGCTGCTCCAGCCCTGGCAGGTCCCAGCTTCGACGACGTCCAGCGCTCGCTGCCGACGCCGGAGGCAATGGCGGCCACCGACAATGCCGCGGTTGGCGCCTTGCCAGGCACACGCCCAGGCCCCACTCCGCTCGACGATCTTCGCCAGAAGATCCGGCCGGCGCCGCAGGACCGGCTTGCCAGGATGGTCGACCTCAACGAGGAGCGCACCGCGCAGATCCTGCGCAAATGGGCTTCCCAGGAAGTGGCGGTGTAAACCATGCCTTCCGTAGCCCTCTTCGACCTTCTGCCTGATTTCGGCACGCGCGCGCAGCGTGCCGGCCAGCCCCGGGCAGCAGTCGATCCCGAACACAAGCCCGAGACGCCGGCGACGCAAGCCGATATCGGCACGCTGATCGCCGAGGCGGTTGCCCAGGCGGAGGCAGCGCTGGAGGGCCGCCTGGCGGCTGCGCATGACGCCGCGCTCGAAGCCGAACGCCAGGCCAGTGCTGAGGAAGCAAGGATATTTCTCGAAAGCCTTGGCGACGATGTCGGCAAGGCGGTCTCGTTGCACATCGATGCGATGGAGGCGCGCGTGACCGGACTTGTCGCCGGCACGGTCGCCCGCATCATCGGCGGCATCGTCAGCGACGATCTGCAGAAACGTTCGATCGATGCGTTGGCAGACGCCGTCCGCGAAGCGGTTGGCGACGCCGAGGCTGTGCGCATCGTCGTGCGCGGCCCGCTCTCGATGTTCGAAACACTGAAGGCATCGCTCGGACCCCGCGCCGCCAATCTCGATTTTGTCGAGGCGCCAGGCTTCGACCTGACCGTGGCTATCGACGAGGCGGTGTTCGAAACGCGCATGGCCGAATGGTCGACGACCCTCTCGGAGGTCCTGGCATGAGCGTCGCCAACGCCGATCAGGGCCGCCACGAGATCATCATCGTGCGGCGCAGTCATGACGACCATGACGAGGCCCACCATGGCGGCGTCTGGAAGATCGCCTTCGCCGACTTCATGACGGCCATGATGTGCTTCTTCCTGGTCATGTGGCTGATCAACGCCGCCAACGAGCAGACCAAGGCAGCCGTGGCCAGCTACTTCAACCCGGTCAAGCTGGTCGACCGCAATTCGAGCCGCAAGGGCCTGGAGGATCTCGGCGACGGCCCGCGCGCCATGGGACTGACGGCCGACGATCCGCAAGAGGCGACCAGCAAAGCCGGACAGAACGGCAATGCCGGCGCGGGCGCGTCCGAGCGCAAGCAGGACAAGCAGGAGCCACAGCAGGCGGAACACTCCGACGACCATCTCTTCGCCGACCCCTACGCCGTGCTTTCGGAAATCGCCACAGATACCGGCGTCATGCAGAATGTCAGCCAGAAAGGCGATGGCGGCGTGCAGGCTGCCGGCCCGGCTACCGGCGCCTCCGGTGGCGCCTCCTACCGCGATCCTTTCGAGCCGGATTTCTGGTCGCAGCAGGTCGCGGCGCCCGGCGCCGAGGCCAGCGCCCAGCGCACCAAGATCGAGGGCGATCCGGCCAAGCCCGGCGACAAGACCGCCGAAACGCAGGTGCTCAAAATCAAAGCCGTGCCGCCTGTCGCGGCACCGCTCGAGCCACTGGCAAAGGACGCGACCAGTAAACAGGCCGCGAACCCTGCCACGGCATTGGCCGGCGAGACCAAATCGGACGGCACCAAGGCCGCGGTAGCGAAGGCTGAGCCTGAGGCGCAAAAGGCCGTCCAGCCCGACATCGGGGAGAAGGCACCAACCGCTGCTGCCGTGAAGGCAGCGGCCGACGTCAAGCGGCAGTTGGCCGATGCTTTCAAGCCTGGCGACAAGCTGCACGACGGCGTCTCGGTCGAAGCCACCGACAAGGGCGTCGTCATCTCGATCACCGATCAGCTCGACTTCGGCATGTTCGAGGTCGGCTCGGCGTTGCCGAGACGCGAACTGGTGCTGGCAATGGAGAAGATCGGCCGCATCGTCAACAGCCAGAAGGGCACCATCAGCATCAACGGCCACACCGATGCCCGGCCGTTCCGCAGCGACAGCTACGACAATTGGCGGCTGTCGACGGCGCGCGCGCATTCCGCGTACTACCTGTCT
>NZ_RZPB01000072.1:0-14248 GCF_003998535.1 Mesorhizobium sp. M7A.F.Ca.AU.002.02.1.1
CATTGGCGTGACCACGGCACTGTTCCTGGCGCGGCGGAACGTCTCGGTGACGCTGCTGGAAAAGGGACGCATCGCCGCCGAGCAATCCTCGCGCAACTGGGGCTGGATCCGGCAGCAGGGCCGCGATGCCGACGAACTGCCGATCGTCATCGAAGCGCAGCGCCTCTGGCGGCAACTGGCACAGGAATGTGGCGAGGACATAGGACTGAAGCAGACGGGCGTTACCTATCTTGCGCGAACAGACAAGGAGATGGCCGGCTTCGCGAAATTCCTGAAGATCGCCCAGGCTCATGGCGTCGACACGCGTCTCCTCGACCAGGGTGAGCTGGCAAGCCTGATCCCGGCCATGTCGCGACTGTTCAAAGGCGCAATGATCACTCCATCGGACATGCGGGCAGAACCTTGGGTCGCCGTGCCCGCGCTTGCTCGCCTGGCGGCCCGCGAAGGCGCGACGATCATCGAGAATTGCGCGGCACGTATGCTCGACATCTCCGCGGGACGCATCAGTGGCGTCTGGACCGAGAAAGGGCTCATCGCGGCCTCGAGCGTCCTCGTCGCCAGCGGCGCGTGGACGTCGCTGTTCCTGCGCGCCCACGGCATCTCGATTCCGCAGCTCAGCGTCAGGGCGACTGTCGCTGCGACAGCGCCGATGGCGGAAATCCACGCCGGTGCCGCCGCGGACGAACGCATCGCTTTCCGGCGCAGGCAGGATGGCGGGTACACGCTCGCATCGGGAGGCAGCAGCCAACTCTACATAGGGCCGGACGCATTTCGCCATGCAGGCAAATATGTCAGCGCCCTGATGGCCAATCCGTTCGGCACACGCTACCTGCCGGCCGCGCCGCGAGGCTACCCGGACGGCTGGTCGACCCCGCGCAGCTGGAACGCGGATGAAGAAAGCCCTTTCGAACGGATGCGCGTCCTCAATCCGGCTCCCGAGACGTCGGCGCTCCGCGCCATCGACGGCGGGTTCAGGGAGCTTTTCCCTCAGTTCACGACCGTACCGCTCAAGGCGAGCTGGGCGGGCATGATCGATGCGATGCCTGATGTCGTGCCCATCGTCGATCGCGCCGCTGCGTTCCCAGGCCTCGTTGTCGCGACCGGGATGAGCGGCCACGGCTTCGGCATAGGACCCGGAATGGGCCGCATCCTGTCCGATTTGATCCAGGGCAACGAGACCGGGCACAATCTCCACAGGTTCCGTCAATCCCGTTTCAGCGACGGCAGCCCGATCCGATTGGGACCATCGCTGTAAGTATTTCTGCCGCCCGCCAGCCCATCCGCTCTGGCCTTGAAGAACCGGACGAGGGCTCAGGTGCCGCATGCCCGGGCGTAGATCTCGATGCTTCGCTGGACGTGATCGATCGCGATCTCCTCGACGTCGCAGCCGCGGGCGGCCCAAGCGAGCGCCGAAGGCAGGTGCTGGAGAAACAGCGTCACCGGCACCTTGCGGCCCTTCAACGCGTCGAAGAGCCGGTCGCAGGCGGCACGGGCTTGCGGGGTCGCCCAATAATATCGGATGCGATCGGAATAGGAGTAGTGGCGCAGCGTCCGCTTGTCGGCATCGCTGCCATGATAGTGGCTTGCCCAGTTCTTGGGCGCGGCTTGCATCAGCTCTTCCATGGCCTGATAAAGCGGCCGCTGGCCATAGAAAGGCACCAGATCGGAAGCGATCAGGTCGAGCGCGTACAGCGCCTCGCGCAGTTTGAAGGTCAGCTCGGGGCCGACCTTGAGGATGGCGAAGCCATCTTCGACGAGTTCACGCAGCGGCCTCTCGCCCTGATAGTCCGTCGAATGCGCTTCGAAAATGAGCGACGGCAATGTGTTCAGAGTTGCCGCCAGATCGCTGGCCTTGGTCCGATCGTAAAAAATCACATTCTGGTTGCCGAACTCCACGCCCGGCTGCACGACAAGCCCGATGACGCGGGAAAACGCGCTTTCAAGCCCGGCGGCCTGGAATGCTTTGGCGTGAATGGCATGTGTCTGGCGAGCCGCCTCCGGACTGGTCGGGGTGATCGCATCCAAAGCGTGATCGGCGCCACCGGGAGGCGGCACCTCCGTCCCGATGATGTAGACCGGGCTTGCCCCGCCGCTCTGCGCGGCCGCCTGTTCCGCGACGCCCGCCATTCTGGCTGCGCGCTCGGCCACCGTATGGTCGTCTAGCGTCGCCGGTTCACCCGCGCAGCCCATCGATGCATCGAGATGGATCTTGCGGAAGCCGGCGCGGACATAAGCATCGACCATTGTCCCGGCCTGCGCCATCGCCTCCTCGGCGGGCCGGTCTTTCCAGGGATTGGGACCGAGATGATCCCCGCCAAGCACGATCAGCTCTGTCGGGCACTGCTCGACTGCCGCGAGCGCTTTCACCATCGCCGCGAAATCGGACGGCGTCATGCCCGTATAACCGCCCAGATGATTGACCTGGTTGCACGTCGCTTCGATCAGGACGGTGGTGCCGGTTTCCCGGCCGTGGCGCAGTGCAGCTTTGAGCACCAGGGGGTGCGCCGAGCACACCGAGGTTACCCCGATTTTCTTTCCTTCCCTGTGCAGGCCCGGCACATCTTCGATCGCCACACGCATCAGCTTCTTCTCGCCGTTCTTGCCATGAAATCTTCCAGTTCGGCCCGCGTGCCGGCTCCCTCCATGGGGCCGAGGCGTGTGACGTTGCGCGCCCCTGCCGCATTGGCGAATTCGAGCGAAGTCCGCAGCGGCATCCCCAACCGCCGGCATGCGACATAGGCTCCGCCGAAACAGTCGCCGGCGCCGGTGGGGTCCGTTTCCTCGACGATGAGGCCGGGACAATCGGCACTGGCGCCCGTGCTTTGACGGGCTGACGCGCCATGTTCGCCACGCTTCACGGCGATCTCCTTGACCCCTCGTTTGAACAGCGCCTCGATTGCGCGTTCCTCGCCATCCATGCCGGCGGCCAGGAACAATTCATTGCCCGACGGCAGCAGCAGGTCCGCTTTGTCCACCAGGCTCGCGAATTTCTCCTCGGTCTGGCCGTGCGCCAGCAATTCTTTGCGCAGGTTCGGATCGAGCGACATGGTGCCGCCGCGTGCCTTGATCAGCGGGATCGCGCGTTCGGTGATCGCCCAGGCCGCGGGGCTTGCGAACACCGTTCCCATGACGTGGATATGCCCGCAACGCGCGATCAGCGCCTCGACCTGCGGGGTCCATTCCAGTCGAGCGGCGGCGGATTTGGCGATGTTGTAGACGAAATCGCGGCTTCCGTCCGTGCGGTAGCGGACAAAGGCGCTGCCCGTCGGATAATCCGCGGAAACAGCGATGGCGGAAGTGTCTACGCCGTCTCGCTTCAGGCGCTCCATGTTGACCGCGCCGAAATCGTCGTCGCCCACCACGCCCACCATTGCCGCCGCTCCGCCCATACGCGCGCATTGATCGATGAAGATGGCGGGCGCGCCACTCGGAAAGGGGCCAATGAGGTCGATCGGTTCCCGGAAACCGGTGCCTGTCTGCCTCGCGACGATCTCTACCAGGATTTCTCCAATCGTCACGGTTGGCCCGAGCGAGTCCGGTGCAAGCGTTTGGGGGAGGTCGTTCATCAAGCGTCCAATCCTAGGTGTGGTGTCGTTTGCGGTTTCACGACGCCGAGGCGTCTGGACCGGAAACCGCGTCCTTGTTGAGCATCTGGTTGTCGAGCGACATGAAGCGCTGATGCATCATGCAAGCGGCTCCGAAGGCAGCTCCATAGATGGCGCTCTCGTTGAAAACGATCTCGGGGATAGGAAAGGTCGCGGCCTGGAGCTCGCGGATATGCGCGTCGACCCGTGCGGCGACCAATGGATACAATTCCGCGACGGACCCGCCCAGCACGATGCGGTTCGGGTCGATCAGCCGCGAGATCTGCACGACTGCAAATGCGAACAAGACAGCCCATTCTTCGGCGAGCTGCACCGCTTGAGGAACACGATCGCGGACGTCACGCAGGAACAAGTCCAAGTCGGCGTCCGGCCTGTACTGGCGATAGGATGACAGGATGCGGTCGCGCCCGAAGGCCTGCTCCAGATTCCGGTATGTCGGGTTCCGTGTCTTGAGGTGGCCGACTTCTCCGGCCAGGCCATTGCCGCCGCGGAACAACTTGCCGTCGATGACAATTCCGCCACCGACACCGTTCTCGATGACCATGAAGAAGGTGACGCCGCTCGCCGCTTCCGGCTGGCTGTATGTGATGCCGATGCCGAATGCGTTGCCGTCATTTTCCGCGGATACCGGGATCTCGGCCGGAAGAAGGCTGCGGGCAAGGCCTGTGAGATCGACATTGCGCCACCCCAGGATCGGTGCGACGTGGATGAAACCGTCCTGGTTCATTTGTCCGGGCACCGCGATGCCGATGCCCTGACATCGCGCCAGGCTATCCTTCCGCATCTCGAGAAACACCTGTTCGATCGCCATGTGGACCGCGGCCTCCGGATCGCTGTCGTGTCCTTCGAAGCGCGTCATGGCGCTGCGAACGATCTTGCCCGCGAGATCGATCTCGACGCATGTCATATGTTCGACACCGATCTCTATGCCGGCGAAGAAAACGGCTTCAGGCACGATTTCCACGAGGATACCCGGTCTTCCGGCCCTGGGCTGGCCCGCCGGATTCGCGACATCGTTCTCCGCTACTTCGCGAACGAGTCCGGCCTCGACCAACTCCAGGACGATATTGCCGGCGGACGAGCGGTTGACCCCCATATGCCTGGCGAGATCGGCCCGGCTCAAAGGGCCGAAGCGGTGGAGCGCGTTCAGCGTCGCTACCGAATTGCTCTGGCGGATCCTGCGAGGCGAGCTGCTGGCGAAGGTTACATGGTTCATGGCGGACTCCGCATGTTCGTTCCCAGCCTATACTTCACCCGAGCTTGTTTTTCCTCCGGCAACGCAAAGTCCTCAAAGAATGAACCGCCTGATGTCGGAAGCAAGCAATTCCCGCTGCGCCGGACGCGAAGGAGAATGCCGCGAGCGAGCGGCATCCTCCTGTTGGAGCGTCAATTGCCGACAAGCACCTTGTCGACATTCTCGGAGGTCACCGCCAGCCACGGCACGTAGTAATGCTGGTCCTTGCCGTCGTTCCAGGCGAGCTTGCCGCCGTTTACGTCCCAGACAGCCGCGCGCGGCTTGTAGCTGTCGCCGACGATCTTGTGCAGCGCGAGGTCGATCGCCCCTTGCGCCTGTCCGTTGGCATCCTGGAGGATGGACATCGACTGTTCGCCACGCTTGACGGCTTCAAGCGCGTCCTTGATGCCGTCCACGCCGGCGACCGGAACCGTCTTGGGATCCAGGCCGTGGTTGCGGATGCCCTCGATGGCGCCGACGGCCATCTCGTCGTTTTCGGCCAGGACGCCCTGGATCGCATCGCCATGCGAGGTCAGGAAATTCTCCATCAGCGTGATGGCCTCGGCGCGTGACCAGTTGGCGGTGTTCTGCTCCAGGATGGTCACTCCGGGATTTTCCTTCAGCACCTTCTGGATCCCTTCAAGCCGCTGTACCTGGGCCGACTGGCCCAGCATCCCTTCCAGGATCACGACCTTGGCCTGCGGGCCGGCCTTGTCGATCACCGCCTTGGCCAGCATTTCGCCGGCCTCGACATCGTTGGAATTGATGTAGGCGTCGTAGAGCGCGGTGTTGGAAACCATCGTGTTGGAGCCGAACACCGGGATGCCGGCTGCCTTCGCGCGCTCGATCGGTTCATTGCCGGCGTCGATGTCGACCGGGATGAAGATGATCGCGTCGTATTTTTCGGTGATGGCTGTGTCGAACAGGTTCGACTGCGTCAGCACGTCCTGGCGACCGTCGAGAACTGTCAGCGCGGCGGTACCGTCCGCAAGCGCGGGGTGCGCCTTGGCGGCATCGGCCCACAGAACATTGTACTCGGTGTTGAGGCTCTGGACGATCGCCGCGATCTTCAACGTCTTGGCGTCGGCCGAACTCCCCCCGAACACCATGCCTGCAAGGGCAAGGCCGGCCGCTGCTCCCATCAGGAAGCGTCTTGTCGTTTTCATGTGCATTTCCTCCATGTTGCGTGCGGCCGCGCCGCTTGCGCCTGTTACTCTCTCCCGGCTCGGGAGCGGTCGATCAGCACCGCGAGGACGATGATCGAACCCTTGATGATCTGCTGGTAGTATGAGGACACCCCCATCAGATCGAGACCGTTGCTGATCATGCCGATGATCAGCACGCCCACCAGCGTATAGCCGATGCGGCCGATACCTCCGGTGAGGCTTGTTCCGCCGATGACCACCGCCGCGATGGCATCGAGTTCGTAGCCGATGCCCGCCTGTGGCAGGGCGGACGTGGTGCGGGCCGTCAGCATGACACCCGCGAGACCGGCCAGCGCGCCCATGATGACGTAAACCGAAAAGATGATGCCGGTGGTGTTGATGCCGCTCGTCTTCGCGCTGCGCGGGTTTCCGCCCACCGCATAGACCCGTCTTCCGTAAATGGAGTAGCGCAGGACGATTGCCGCGACAGCGAAGACGACGGCGAAAATGATCACCGGTACCGGTATGCCGAGCACGAGACCCTGGCCGAGCCAGCGGAATTCGAGGCTGAGATTGGGAATCGGGCGGCCGCCGCTGTAAAGCAGCGTCGCGCCGCGCGCCACGCTCAGCATTCCGAGCGTGGCGACGAAGGCCGGCACCTTGAAGTAGGCGATCAGCCCGCCATTGACGGCGCCGCAAAGCGCGCCCACGGCGACGCCGGCCGCGACTGCTAGGAGCGGATTGAACGCATCCGCGCCGGTGACCAGGCTGGCCGCCACGGCGCCGGCCAGCGCCAGGAGCGAACCGATGGAGAGATCGATGCCGGCCGTCAGGATCACGAAGGTCATGCCGACAGCCAGCACACCGTTCATGGAGACCTGCCGCAGAACGTTCAGCAGATTGTTGGTGGACAGGAAGTTCGGCGACGCCAGCGACAACACGACGAACAGGAGGATAAACGAGATGACGATGCCATAACGGGCGATGAACTTTCCCAGGCTCATGCCGCTCATGCTTTGACTGGCGGATACCATTGGATTCTTCTCCACGAAATGGATCGTCTGGCTAGGAAGCCAGATGAACGAGGGTTTCCTGGGTGGCCTCGGGTCCGGCGACCTCGCCTGCGATGCGGCCCCGGCGAAAAACGACGATGCGATCCGCATTGGCGAGGATTTCGGGCACCTCGGACGAGATCATCAGCACGGCGTTTCCCGCCTTCACGAAATTGCCGAGGAAGGCATAGATCTCGCGCTTGGCGCCTTCGTCGACGCCGCGTGTCGGCTCGTCGCAGATCAGGATCCTGGGGTTGGTGTCGACACAGCGCGCAAGGACAACCTTCTGCTGGTTGCCGCCGCTCAGGGATTGGACGGGCAGGTCCGGCGACGCCGTCTTGATGGAGAAGCGCTTGATGTGCTCGACCACGCTCCTGCCTTCCGCCGATCCGTTCATGAAGCCCTTGCGCGCATAATGCGGCAGGTTGGCCACGGTGATGTTGTGGGCGACCGACGCGGTCAGTGACAGGCCCGTCTGCTTGCGGTCCTCCGTGACCAGCGAAATGCCGGCGCCGATGGAATCGGCGGGCGTCTTGAGATCGATGGGCTTGCCCTCGATCAGCACCTGGCCGGAATCCCGCGGCTCGTTTCCGTAGAGCGCATTCACGAACTCGCTGCGACCGGAGCCGAGAAGCCCGTATATGCCGACGATCTCTCCCGCATGAACGGTCATGTCGATGTCGGCGAACTTTCCCTTCGATGCAAAGCCGCGGGCTTCGAGCAAGGGTTTCTGCGGGCCGGTATCCTTCGGTTCGCGATGATGGTCCAACAGGTCGCGGCCGACGATCGACCGGATCAGGCCCTTGCGGTCGATTTCGGAAATCGATCCGCCGCCTACGAAACGGCCGTCGCGGAAGACCGTATAATCGTCGGCGATCTCGAAGATCTCGGTCAGGCGGTGCGAGACATAAATGATGCCTACGCCCTCCGCGGTCAGAGTGCGGATCGCGTCGAACAGCATCTGCGCCTCGCGCTCGCCAATGGCCGAGGTGGGTTCGTCCATGATCAGGATGTCGCTGCGGCGGCTGATTGCCTTGGTGATCTCGACGAGTTGGGCCTGCGCGATCGAAAGATCGCGCAACCGCGCACCAGCGGGGATGTTGAATTTCAACCGCGCCAGGATCGCCTCCGCGTCGCTTAGCATGCACTTGTCGTCGACGAAGAAGCGGCCGCGCCGCTGTTCGCGGCCGAGATAGAGGTTCTCGGCGACGGTCATGTCCAGGAACGGGCTGAGCTCCTGGGTGATGATGGCGATACCGGCATCGAGCGCCTCGGCGGGGGAGGAGAAATTCACCTCCCGGCCTTTCACCGTGACGGATCCGGCGTCGCGCCGCAGCATCCCCATCAACACGCCGAGGAAGGTGGACTTGCCGGCACCGTTGCCACCGCACAAGGCATTGACCGTCCCGGCGCGCAACCGAATCCGCCCGTCGACCAGGGCGGGAACGCCTGCAAAGCTCTTCGCGACATTTTCGGCGCTGAGGAGAAGCGGCGCGGTGGCGCCGTTCTCGTTGGTGATAGCTTCGTTCTGCGTCATCTTCCCGTCCTCCTCGGGATGAGATGGCGCGGGCGCTTGTCGGCCCGCAGCCCTTTCGTCTTCAGGCAGCCTTGTTGATCTCGGCCCGGCGCACGGCTTCTTCCCAACGGCTTTCGATGAAAGCCTTGGCATGCGCGGCGAGCGGATTGTTGTCGGTCCAGGTGTCGCGCCAGATGCCGCACACACGCGACAGGGCTTCATCGACGATGGCGCTGGAGAAGCTCTCGAAGGTGACGTCGCGATTGTGGAAGCCAATGTCCACCAGCGCGGAAAAGATGCTCGCGAAATCGATCGTACCGGTGCCGAGATAGCCGCGGTAGTTCTCGTTGAAGTGGAAATAACCGAGCTTGTCCCCAGCCAGACGGATCGCCTCGGCCTGGCTCGCCTCCTCGATGTTCATGTGGAACGTGTCGAGATGCAGGAAGACGTCGTCGCGGCCGGTGTCCTTGATGAACTTCAGGCCTTGCGCGGTCGTGTTCAAGAGGTTGGACTCGAAGCGGTTCACCACTTCCAGAACGATCTGCACGCCGCTATCCCTGGCCACCTCGGCTGTCGCGGCGATGGCGTCGGCGCTGTTCATCCAGCCGGTTCGCGTGGGCAGCCCGTCATACTTGCCGTGCATCGAATAGAGAATGCCGCCCAATCGGATGCCGCCGATGTCGCGGACCGCCTTGACCGCGTCGGACAAGAGCGCCTTTCCCTTGGTGACCACGGCCTTGTCCTCGCTCGAGACGTCCGCATCCGCCGACAGGCCCATCGTGACCACGATCTCGATGTCCAGTTCCTTGGCTTGCTTCGCCAGGCGGTCGAGGTCGAATTTCTCGGGCCGCAGATAAGCGAACTCGATCAGCCGGTAACCATGATCCGCCGACTTGGCGAGTGCCATTTCCAGGCCCTCCTGGGTCAGGCCGTTTGTCCAGACAAATGAATGGATACCAAGACGCCGCATTCAGATCCTCCGATAATCAGGTTTGCATGTTAAAGATACAAACTTGATCCTGAATGCCTAAAATTCAGCTTCGGCGCAAGAGGAATTCTGGCATTGGTCGGCGCGAGCCAATCATGCCGGATTAAAAAAATGCTGGAAAACAAATGGTTGAGAGGCATCATGGAGATGCGAGAAAATCTTCTCTGACCTATGCGAGAAACGGGATATGCAGCTTTTGACAACAAATATCCCGTCACTTGCGCAGACCGAGCGGCATGGACCGCTCGCTCGGCGAGACGCAAGGCGAATGCGGAACGAGCGGAACCCGGTCCAACGTTCGTTGGTTCCTGCCAAGGCATTCGCTTGGGACCAGCCGGCGGACGCCCGATCCTCCGGCTTGCCCAAGCGCGCACCCGGACGCGGCGACGCGCAAACCCTCAGCCGGGAAACAGGTCCAGGATCGACGACAGACGGTTGGCACTGAGATCGATGTCGCTGAGCGGGCCGCCGCTGGGGAGATAGCCAACCACGAACAGACCGGCGGCCCGTGCGGCCTTGGTGCCGGTGCGGCTGTCTTCCACAGCGACGACGGATCCCGGAGCTATGGCGAGCTGCCGGCAGGCCTCGCGATAGGGCGTTGGGTCGGGTTTGCCGACCGTAACGTCGTCGAGGCTGATTGTGAGGCTCATATGGTCGAGCACGCCGAGCGCATCCAGATTGGCATTGACGACTTGCCGGCCGGAATTTGACACGCAGACCTGCGGGACGCCGCGGTCAGCCAGGGTCCGGATCGTCTCGACCGCCTCGGGGATCGGGATGGCGTCCGCCCGGTTGGCGACGTAGTGGGCATTGATGGCGGCGAGCCACTCCGCCTGGTCAAGCCCGACTGGGAGGCGCGGACGCAGCATTGTCCAGACGTCGCCCATATGGATGCCGCGAAAGGCTTGGTCGGGCAGGTCGTCAAGATCGACGTTCCAGTTGCGGCAGCCGGCGAGGAGAGATTGATGATGCAACGGCTCGCTGTCGATCAGCGTTCCGTCGATGTCCCAGGCGACGGCGCGATACATCACGATGGCGATCCCGCTTTGGTCGCGCCAGGAGCCGATAGGCGTGTATAGAGATCGCGATAGCGGCGGTAACCGTCGCGGTAGATGTCGGCCTTTCGCGGGTCGGGATCGAGCCGGTCGGCGAAGCTGACGAAACCGGAAACGCCCGACCAGTCGTCGGTCAGGCCGGTGCCTATCGCCGCCGTCCAGGCAGCGCCGATGCAGGAGCCGGGGTGCCCGGTCAGGCGTTGGACCGGCTTTTGCAAGACATCCGCGACAATCTGCATCCAGACCTTGCTGCTTGAGCCGCCGTCGGAGGCGAGATAGCGCTCGGTCCGATGGCCCATGTCGTTGAGCACCTCGACATGATGCGCGATGGCAAAGGCATAGGCCTCGAGCAAAGCGCGCCAGACATGGCCGATATCGTGCGAAAGCGTCAGGCCGTCGATCACGCCGCGGGCCGCTGGATCATGGATCGGCGTCTTCTCGCCAAGGAAATAGGGCAGGATGATGAGGCCGTCGGCACCGGCGGGACGCTCTGCCGCCAGCGCATCGAGCCGCTGGTGTACGGAAATACCCTCGGCCTGTGCCGCGGCCATCTCGCCGCCGGCGAAATTGCGTACGAACCAGTTGAGGGCGGAGCCGCCTGTCGACATGCAGCCATTGGGCATGAACAGGCCCGGGACCAGGTGATAATCGAGATACATGCGCGGATCGGGCTTGATCTGATCGGTAGCGATCAGGATATCGACCGAGCCGCCGAATTTCAGGAGGACATCGCCCGGCTTGGCGACGCCGGCGCCAAGCGCGGAGGCGATCATGTCGGCTGCACCGCCGACGACCGGTGTTCCCGCCATCAGGCCTGTCTCATCGGCGGCCTTCGCCGAGACGGAGCCGAGGATCTCATGCGAGGCGATCTTTCGTGGCACGGCCGAGCGCGGTATGTGCGCGAGCGCCACCAGATCGTCGTCGATCCGGTGCGTCGAAACGTCGACGAAGCCGGCCTCCAGCGCCCAGTTCTGCTCGACCGCACGTTCGCCGGTGAGGCGCCAGTTGATATAATCGTAGGAGCCGAAAACGGTGGCGATGCGGCTGAACACCTCCGGCTCGTGACGCTCAATCCAGCGCAGCTTTGCGGTGACGAGCTGTTGGTTGATGCCGTTGCCGGCCTTGGCGATGAAAGCCGTCTCATCGCATTCGGTCCGCAGTTCGGCCACTTCGGCGCCACAGCGGCCGTCGCTCTGCTGGATGCTCGGCCGCAGCACTTCGCCCTTCTCGTTCAGAAGAACGACCGCCGGCAGCATGCCGGTGGTGCCGACCGCCACGATTTCCTCGGCCTTGATGCCGCTGGTCCTGAGCAACTCCTGCACGATGTCGCGGACATTGGTCCACCATTGCGCGGGATCTTCCTCGGCCCAGCCCGCATGCTCGGAATGCAGCGTGACGGGGCGCGAGGCGAGGCCCAGCACCTGATCGGGAAGCCGGATCAGGATGCCGATCGTCGAGGTGGTGCCGATATCGAGACCGAGAACGAACGCCATGTCGAATCCATTGAAATGCTGGGAAGGGCAGGCGGGCGAAACCTGTCTGCCTCGTTGTGTCGCACTGCTCGATACCAGTCGATCATTCCGGACGCCGGCCTGCAACGATCGATATGATCACCGCGAGCCGGCGCGATGGCCGGCATCGCCGTGGAAGCCGTCCTCAGCGCAAAGTGGCGACAACATCCATGAAGCGCTTGACCCGATCGCCGTCGACGGCGTTCCAGGTATTGCCACCGATCTTGAAATGGGTCCCGATCACGACGCCGCTCGCCAGCGAAAGGACGTCGCGGACATTGTCGATGTTCACGCCGGTGTTGGCGAAGACCGGCACGTCCTTGATCGTCTCGCAGACGCTGCGCAGGTGGGACTGGTCGGCCGGCTGGCCGGTGATCGGACCGGAGACGAGGATCGCGTCTGCCATCGACGAGAACACCGCGCTCTTGGCACGCAATTCAATCGGGCGCTGGTCGAGCGAGTGTGCGAACTCGGCATTGATGTTGAAGAGAAGCTTCATGTCGTCGCGACCAAGGTTGTGCCGCAGGCGCGAGGCGGCGGCGCAATCGGGCTCCCACAAGCCCATATCGGAAGCGAACAGGCCGGTGAAGATCTCGCGCACGAAACGGGCTCCGGTGGCAGCTCCGATCGCGACGCTGGCAGTCGGATCCCAGAGATAGTTGACGCCAAACGGCACTCTCAGCTCGGGCTTCACCGCCTGGACGATGGCAGTCATGGCGGCAATGCCCTCGGGCGGCGCCTTGAAGACATAGGGGCGGTCGTTCTCGTTGCCGAACATGATGGCATCGACGCCGCCGTTCTGCAGCTTGCGGATGTCGGAGAGTACGCCATCGATCAGCTTGTCGAGGCCGCCATCGGCATCATAGAGGGGCGTTCCCGGCAGGGCACCGATATGTGCCATCGAGATGACAGCCTTCTTCTTGTCGCCGAAAAATTCAAATACCATCGAGTCTTCTCCTTGGGGATAAAGTGAAAATGGCGCGCCTCAGTCGCGCGTCAGTGGCGGCGCGATGCGCAGGTCGACCTTGGCCGCGGCGAGCGCCGCGACGATCTTGGCCGGCGGCTCGGCATCGGTGATGAGGATGTCGAAGTCCGACAGTGGCGCTATCCGCACCAGCGACATGCGCAGGAATTTGGCGGAATCGCACAGGACGATCTTGGTGCCTGACCGCCTCAGATAGGCGCGCTTCATATCGGTATCATCGAAGGAATAATCGAAGAGGCCGTCCGCTGTGATACCGGAGACGCCGATCACGGCGACATCGAACCACAGCGCCTCGAACTGGGCGATGGCCGCAGGCCCGCCGGTCGACATCTCGTCGGCCCGTACGCGGCCGCCGGCAACATAGACTTCGGGCACACCGCCATTCAGCGCCGCCGCGATCCTGAGGCTGTTGGTGAACACCTTGGCGTGCGGAAGGTCCCTGAGGTGCTCGGCCATCAGATAGGTGGTGGTGCCGACATCCAAAGCGATCGTGCGGTATCCCGAAACCAGCGCGGCCGCGGCCGCGGCAATCGCGGCCTTCGGGTCGCGGCGCTGGCGCAAGCGCGAATCGAAACTCGGCTCTTCGCTGTCCATGGCGACCAGCGGCGGGTTGTCGGCCTCGATCGCGCCGCCATGGATTCGGACCAGCCTACCCTCGCGTTCCAGTTCGACGAGATCGCGGCGGATCGTCATGTCGGAAACGGCAAGTTCGGCCGCTGCCGCGGCGACGGTGAGCGACCCCGTCCGGCGCAGCAAAGCCAGGATGCGTGCCTGCCGGTCGTGCGCGAGAAGGCGCTGACGATCGGCGTCGCGCGGTGCGCCATGCGGCGATGTCTCAGGAAGGGTGGTGTCGTCTGCCATCGATGTATCCGGTGGGTAAGCCGCCGACGAAGCGGTCTGCTGATCTTCACACTACCGCATGATCAAACATTTTCAAACAAAAATATGTTTGCAGTGTTCGATTTTATTGGTATGCATCTCGATATCAACAAAATGCGTTCCGCCATCAAGCAGAGAGAATACGACCATGCCGGCTGTCTCCGTCACGCCTCCCGTGCTTGCCGAACTCGCGGGCAAGCGAGCCTTCGTGACGGGCGGTGGCGCGGGGATCGGCCGGGCGATCGCGACCGCCCTGACGCGGCAGGGCGTCGCCGTGG
>NZ_RZPB01000730.1:0-3005 GCF_003998535.1 Mesorhizobium sp. M7A.F.Ca.AU.002.02.1.1
CTTAAGGTCAGTCGGGAATTGATGTCGTTGGGGCACATTGGTAACCTGTTGTCCAAAGGGCATTAGTAACCTCTTTGGGCGAAAGCGGCGGGATATCATCCACTTAGAAGTCCGGCCGACGACAGATAATTCTGGACTCTTGCCCCTCACGACGACAAATAATTCCGGACATCACACCGGTGTGCAGTCCGGAATTATCTGTCGCTGTCCGGAATTAAGCCGATCTTCGGAGGTCGTCGCCGCGCTCGTGCAAAAGCTTGAGCGCATGGCTGCCGCACGACACGACACGAAGCGTGGTCTCGATCCGAGAAAGACGAATGCTGCCAACGCCATTGGTAACGGCAGCGCAGTTCTGAAGGAGGTGGCAAAGCGCGCGAAGCGAGGTGTTCTCACCGTAGATAACAATCGCTTCGTAGGCGTCGGCTCCCTCAACGTTGTTTTCGGCGCCGATCCTTATGCAGTCCTCCCGCGTCGGCTGCCCGATCTCGAAACGCATGCCGATGCGGCTTTCGATCTGATCCATAGCGTGGATATCACGCCTCGTGCCCGCCAACCGATGGGTGTTGCCGGCGAGCAGTAAAGCGAAGCCGCAGCGCTCCTGAAGATGCAGCAGCTCCCGCAAAACAGGGGGCGTGAAGTTCTGATATTCGTCCACGAGCAACGGACGCGTCGGGCCGCATCGGGCGCCCAAAAAGTTCATGCAATCCTTGGCAAGATCATATGTGTGCTTGCTGTCCCTTTGGACGCCGTACGCGTCATGCAGCATCAGGAACATCGGCCTAATAGCCTTGGTATGCTGCGCAACCTCACAATAGGCAGCTCCGCTTTGGGCGGCTATCCAGTTGAGCGCTACGGTCTTTCCGAGTCCGGCTTTGCCGACCGCAAGCACCGGATATCGCATCTTGACCGCCGTATCGAAGGCAGCCCGCACGGTGAGCGCAGCCCGGGTTTCAACGAATATCGTCATCCGACGATCCTCTTCACCAAGTCCATCTGAGCGGCCATGCGCTCGTCCTGTTCGCGTCGGCGCTCTTCAGGGATCAACGGCTTCTTCGGCATCAGAATCCGCGCCGGCCGCTGAGACGGGTCGAATGATACTTTGCCCGCCGGCTCGTTGGGGATGACTTCAGATTGATCCTGACCAAGCGCCATCAGCCGAGCTGCAACGTCGATTTTCGGGACCGAGCGGCCCATCTGCACAATCGCATCGCGGTGCGCCTTTGCTCGTGCTGCCGTGCTTTGGGCGCCACGATGATCAAGTGGATGAAGTGGGACATCGGGGGTTGCGATCCCGAGCCTTTTACCCTTCATGTCCAGCACAAGCAGCTCTGCCGGCGCATGATAGACCGGGTCGCAGACCAGCACCTTGTCGTGCGTGTACTGCCACAACTCTTCGCAGGACAACCGACGCCCACGGAGTTGGATCGCGCCTTGAATGATGGTGCGCTCGACCCGGCGCGCGACTGCAGCGCGGACCTCGTCCTGGCTCATGCTGATTGCTGACCAGCCCGCAACCACGTGCTGTTGAAAAGTGGTGTTGGGCGAATGCCCCTTGAGGCCGCTCTGCTTTCCCGTAGGCATGCTGTGATAGGCCTTCAGGAGACCGAAGAACGCCGGAACGAAATCTTCGAAGGTGCCATAGGGCGCAACCGTCCGGCCGATCGCCTCCTGGCGCTTGTTCATACGGTTGCCGGAAATCCAGCCCGGTAGCGTGCTCAGATAGCGTGGCTCGAAGTCGCCGAACCAGCGTTCAATGGGCTTTGCCGAGTCGTTGTAGGGCAAGGCATTGACAACTCGCATCGAGCGACCCGGCCCATGGAACCCGGGCACCATCAGTGTCATGGCGTCGTCGAGGTACGTCGCGAACCCGTATTCATTGCCGTTGTCGATATAGAGAGCTTCAGGCAGGCCGAAGGCTGGATGATCCACCATGGCCGCAAATACTTCGATCACATCACGGTTGTTGACGCCGCCGCGCGTGTCGAATGCGATCAAATCACACCAAACGCGGCCAGTCGCCCAGTCGAGGAACCCGATCAGGCCGACGATATTTTGGTCGAGATCGGCGGATCTGCTGACGATCGAGTCTAGCGACTCCGCCGTGTCGCTGGTCGGTTCGGGCAGCTTGAGCGGCAGCAGGACAGCCAGCCAGTTCTCCAGCAGAGCAGTTGTCGCTCCCTGTTCGGTCACACCGACGGGAAGCACACGGCAAACCTTGGTCATCGCATCAAGCGTGGCGGCGGAGGGTTTGGGCCCGACAAGGATCGTGGTCAGGGGACGTTTGGAGCGGGTGACGTCGAGCGCGCGCGCCACCCCTTCCACCTTGCGGAGGATCTTCTGTTCGGTGTCGAACGCCGTGTCAGCGACAAGGATGAGATCGGGCGACGGGCTTTCGCCGACGAGGGCGGCTGGAAGGTCGAACGAAAGGCCGGCGATCGACAGCGGGACTGACAGAGGGCGGTAACCCCTGCGGCCCCGTCCCGGAACATCGTCATCGTGCGCGAGGCGTGGTCGACGAATTTGCGGACGAACTGCAGCCGATCGCCATTGTCGAGGGTCGCCAGATGGTCCCGCAGTGCCACCACTCCCTGTTGCAGAGCCGCGCGCGCGGCGGGGTCGAGGTTACCCTGGACCGTGTCGACCATGACCTGCATCTTGTCGGCGATGACCGAGAGGACGAGCGCGAGCAAAAGCGGGTTGGCGTATGCTCTGACGAGCGACTGCTCGTTGATCTGGTCGCGGGTCGCCGCCGTATAGGTCTCCGGATAGACGTTCTTGAGTAGCCCCTCCTGGTCGGCGCCGACCTGTTCTCCCGAGAAGACGAAGCTGGGCTTGTTTCCGGGCCAGGGCCAGCGCATCACCGATTCCGCCTTGGCGAAGAAGGCCTGGATATTGGAGTCCTGGGCCGACAGGCCCATCATGATGGTCGGCTTCGAAACGGCAATATCGAGCAGACGGTTGATCACGGCTTGATTTTCGGGTGCGGCGGCCCAACGGTTGATTTG
>NZ_RZPB01000731.1:0-3004 GCF_003998535.1 Mesorhizobium sp. M7A.F.Ca.AU.002.02.1.1
GTCGGTGCTGATCGCCGAGGACAATGACATCAATGCCATGCTGGCCCGCGCCACGCTGCTGAAGGCCGGGCATCGCGTCAGGGTGGTCGGCAACGGCAAGGCGGCCGTCGAGGCTGTCACCGGCGCCGCGCACAAGGACCGCTTCGACGTGGTCTTGATGGATCTGCACATGCCGGTCATGGACGGGCTGGACGCGATTGCCGCCATCCGCCGCCATGAGGAAGAAAGTGCCGTGCGGCCGGTGCCGATCATGGTGCTGTCGGCCGACAGCCAGGAAAAGACCCGCCATGCGGTGTTGGCCCATGGCGCCAGCGGCTTTGTCACCAAGCCGCTCGACCCCGAGGCGCTGGTCAATGCCGTCGAGGGCCAGGTCGTCGCGGCCTGAGCTTTCCACCGCCCGTTCCGCACCGGGCGATCACTTAAACGTAGCCGGTTGATCGTATTCGCCAGCCGACGAAGTATTGCCCACGACGTCGTATCACGGTACTGTCACAATCCTGTTGCACCTACACCGTATCCCCGTGCCAAGAGGGATGGCTCGAAGGAGAATCACTCGTGCATACAGTTATGCCGGAATGTGACACTCGGCCGAACGCCAGCAGCGCCTTGCTTGCCGGACGTAACGTCGATTCCGTCATAAAGGGCGCGGCACTGGGCCGTATAGGCAATCTTGAAGTGCGGCTCGCTCGCAACGAGGCCGAGATCGCGGCCGCGCAGGAAGTGCGCTACCGGGTGTTCTACGACGAACTTGGCGCCAGGAAGGACCTGTTCCAGGCCCATGACCGCCGTGACGCCGACCGGTTCGATCCACTCTGCGACCATCTGCTGGTTTTGGACACCACGCTTTCCGGTCCCGAACATCGCCGTATCGTCGGTACATATAGGCTGCTGCGGCAAGAAATCGCGGCCACGGCCGGCGGTTTCTATTCCGAAGGTGAATTCGAGCTGACCAAGCTCATTGCCCGTCACCCCGGCCAGCGTTTCCTGGAACTCGGCCGCTCCTGCGTCTTGCCGGAATACCGCTCGAAACGCACCATCGAGGCGTTGTGGCAAGGCATCTGGGCCTACATCAACCATTACGAAATCGGTGTGATGACCGGTTGCGCTTCTTTTCACGGCACCGTGCCGGCGGCGCATGCCGAGGCGCTCACCTACCTCGCCCACCACTGCCGCACAAATTCGGCCTGGGACGTGCGCGCGGTCTCCGGGCGCTACTGCTCGATGGACCTGATGCCGATCGAGGCGGTCAATGCCAAGGCGGCGATCGCCGCGATGCCGCCTCTGGTCAAGGGCTATCTGCGCGTCGGCGCCCGCATCGGCGACGGCTGCGTCATCGATCGCGAATTCTCGACGGTCGATGTGTTCGTCGTGATGCCGGTCAAGGAGATCGGCGCACGCTACGTCAACTATTATGGCGGGGAAGCCCAGCGCTTCGCTGCGTGAGGCTAGCGAATAGAAAGTAGCGGGAGCTATCTCGTTCAACCCCTATTCGCTATTCGCTTCCTTTTCACAAAATATCTTCCGGCCGCCTGCCGGGCCGGCTCTTGTAGGACGGAAACGACCAGCCGAATTTGAGCGCGCCGCCACGCACAAGGAACGCCGCAGCAAAACCGGCAAGGTCCGAGGCGAGCGGCGGCAGTCCGGCAAGATCGCCAAGCGTGTAAAGGCCGGCACCTGCAAGGGCCGCCGTGACATAGATTTCGGGCCTGAGCAGCACCGATGGCTCGCCGGCAAGAAGATCGCGCAGAATGCCGCCGAAAGTGGCGGTGAGCACGCCGGTGATGACGGAGACGACCGGCGAACCGGTAATCGCAAGCCCCTTGGCCGCGCCCATCACCGAAAAAGCGGCGAGCCCGATGGCGTCGAGCCAGAGCAGCCATTTCCAGCGCGATTCGACACGATGCGCGCTGAAGAAGACCAGCACCGCAACCGCGGCGCAGACCAGCACATAGCCGGAGTTGGCGACCCAGAAAACCGGCAGGTTGAGGATGACGTCGCGAAGCGTGCCGCCACCTATCCCGGTGACGCTGGCCAGGAACAGGAAGCCGATAATGTCGAGCTGCTTGCGCGAAGCCGCAAGCGCCCCCGTCGCCGCGAAGACGGCGACACCGGCATAGTCGAGAAGCGCGATGGGGTTCATGGCAGGCCAGGGGAGTAAGGGAATAGGGCAGTAGGGCAGTATGTTTAGCACGAAGCCGCACGGAAGGTGCGATTGCCCTTTTCCCTACTGCCCTACTGCCCTACTCCCTTAACTATGCATCTTTCTCAGCCTGCTCGTTTACCGGCCCCGGCTCGACCGGCGCTTCAGCGGCGGCAAACTTCGGACCGCCTTTGGCGACGCCGACCATAGCCGGGCGCAGCACGCGGTCGCCGATCGAATAGCCCGGCTGCACGACCTGGACCACGGTGTTGGCCGGGACGTCCGGATTGGGCACTTCGAACATCGCCTGGTGGAAATTGGGATCGAACTTCTCGCCTTCCGGCGCGAGCTTCTTGACCCCATGCCGTTCCAGCGCCGACAGCATGGCGCGCTCGGTGAGGTCGACGCCTTCGATCAGCGCCTTGAAGCCGGCGTCACCCGATGCCTTGGCCTCGGCGGGAATCGCATCCAGCGCGCGGCGCAGATTGTCCGACACCGAAAGCATGTCGCGGGCGAAATTCGCGACCGCGTAGGTGCGCGCATCGTGAACATCGCGCGCCGTGCGGCGACGCAGGTTTTCCATTTCGGCCGCCACGCGCAGCGCGCGGTCCTTCAGCTCTTCATTTTCCTTCAGCAGCCGGACAAGGGCTTCATAGTCGCCGTCGGTGCTGCCTTCCGTGCGCTCGGCTGCGGGCTCGGTCGCCTCGACTTCATCGGGCGCGCGTTCGTCTTTTGCCTGGTCGCTCATCGCCGTTTCCCGTCAATCTCGAATGATGTGGATTTTGTGCCCGATATCGATGTTTGGCAGCCAAAAATCAAGGGGTAAGCGATTATGGAAGCCACCGGCCAAGGCCGGACAATGGC
>NZ_RZPB01000732.1:0-2999 GCF_003998535.1 Mesorhizobium sp. M7A.F.Ca.AU.002.02.1.1
CCTTCGGAGAATTTCTGCGTCATGCCGAGCTGGTCGATGTCCATCATGAACTTTTCGTAGCAGGAGGCCAGCCCGCCCTCGAGCCAGCCGGCCGAGTGCAGCACGAAATTGGTGCCGGCCAGGATGGTCGAGTTCAGCGTGTTGGCGCTTTCATAAGCCGCTTGTGCATCCGGAACCTTGGACGCGCAGAGCGAGCCGCCGGTGCGGAACGGCAGGCCGAGACGGCGCGCCAGCTGTGCGGCGCCATAGGAAACCAGCGACGGCTCCGGCGTGCCGAAGGTCGGCGCCCCCGACTGCATCGAAATCGACGAGGCGAAGGTACCGAACAGCACCGGCGCGCCGGGACGGATGAGCTGCGTGAACGACGCGCCGGCCAGCACTTCGGCCAGAACCTGCGTCAGCGTGCCGGCAACCGTCACCGGGCTCATCGCGCCGGCGAGGATGAACGGCGTGACGATGCAGGCCTGGTTGTGGCGCGCATAGACCTTCAGCGCACCGAGCATGGTCTCGTCGAACACCATCGGCGAGTTGGCGTTGATCAGGCTGGTCAGCACCGTGTTGTTCTCGACGAAATCGTCGCCGAACACGATCTTGGCCATGGCGACGGTGTCCTCGGCGCGTTCCGGCGCGGTCACCGAGCCCATAAACGGCTTATCGGAATATTTGATGTGGCTGTAGATCATGTCGAGGTGGCGCTTGTTGACCGGCACATCGACCGGCTCGCATACCGTGCCGCCCGAATGGTGGATCGACGGCGCCATATAGGCGAGCTTAACGAAATTCTGGAAATCCTCGATCGTCGCGTAGCGCCTGACACCGTCGAGGTCACGCACGAAGGGCGGGCCATAGACCGGCGCGAACACGGTGGCATTGCCACCGATCTGCACCGAACGCTCGGAATTGCGGGCGTGCTGGGTGTAGACGGACGGTGCGGTCTTGAGCAGCGAACGGCACAGCCCCTTCGGGAAATGCACGCGCTCGCCCTTGACGTCGGCGCCGGCCTCTTTCCACAGTTGCAGCGCTTCTGCATCGTCGCGGAAGATGATGCCGATCTCCTCGAGCACCGTGTCGGTGTTCTTCTCGATCAGCGCCAGGCCTTCCTCGTCCAGCACCTCGTAAACGTTGATCTTGCGCTTGATGTAGGTGAGCTGCGTGCCCGGGCCTCCGCCCGAACGCGCGGCCCGCCGGGCAGCAGCCCCGCCGCTGGCGCCGCGCCCACGTCGCGCGTTTGACGCTTCCTGATCGACTGCCGCGTGTTCGCTCATGGTGTTCTTCCCTGAATCTGTTCTTGTCTGGAATCCATAGCGGCTGCTCTCGCCGCTTCTTGCCAGATCGTAGCCATGCACCCTATTCGAAACGGCCCGCCAGCGCCAACGCCTGTCGCAAAATCGACAAGAATTCCAAGAGAGTTACGGTCGCTTTCCTTTTGCGGGAAGTCGCAAATCAGCTATGGATACATGCCCTCAGCGGGTTAGGTATGAACGCGAAGATATGTGCCTTGCGACATGGTCGCGATGCCGGCAGGAGCTCGATACAAATGTCCGACGACGAGATCATCCTTTCCGAACTTTCCGACGACGAGTTGGTGCAGCAGATGCACGACGATCTCTATGACGGGCTGAAGGAAGAGATCGAAGAAGGCACCAACATCCTGCTCGAGCGCGGCTGGGCGCCTTACAAGGTGCTGACCGAGGCGCTGGTCGAAGGCATGCGCATCGTCGGCGAGGATTTTCGCGACGGCATCCTGTTCGTGCCGGAAGTGCTGCTTTCCGCCAATGCGATGAAGGCGGGCATGTTCATCCTGCGCCCGCTGCTCGCCGCCACCGGCGCGCCCAAGCAAGGCAAGATGGTCATCGGCACCGTCAAGGGCGACATCCACGATATCGGCAAGAACCTTGTCGGCATGATGATGGAGGGCGCTGGCTTCGACGTCATCGATCTCGGCATCAACAATGCGGTCGAGAAATATCTCGATGCGATCGAACAGCACCAGCCCGACATCATCGGCATGTCCGCACTGCTGACCACGACCATGCCCTATATGAAGGTCGTCATCGACACGATGAAGGAAAAGGGCATCCGCGACGATTATGTCGTGCTGGTCGGCGGCGCACCGCTGAACGAGGAATTCGGCAAGGCCGTCGGCGCCGATGCCTATTGCCGCGACGCGGCGGTGGCGGTCGAGACCGCCAAGGACTTCATGAAGCGCAAGCACAATGTGCGCGCTTCGGCCTGATTGGCCAATTCGGCCTGGACGACAGGAGAAGCCGCGCCCTTGCAGCGCGGCTTTTTTGTTACCAGATGATGAGGTGGCCGCGTGCGGATCAGGGCTTGGTGACGGTGTCCTCGACCGCCTTGGCCGTCGATTTGACATCCCTGCCGACGCCACGGACGGTGTTCGCGCAGGCCGCAAGGGCCAAGGCGCAGGCCAGGATGGCAATCGGCGTGATGCGCAGCAGTTTCATGGACGGTGTCTCCCTCAACAGATAAATTAGCGCCACAACAACGAAGGCCGCTCGACTGGTTCCATGGCCAAGACGCAAAAAACGAAACCGAATCAAGACGACAGGCTGCTCGTCATCGCCTGCGGGATGATTGCGCGCGAAGTTCTGGCCGTCAAGGAACAGCTCGGGCTGGATCACCTCGACCTGACCTGCCTGCCGGCGGAATTCCATTTCTACCCGGACCGCATCGCACCGGCCATGGACAAGGCGATCGAAAAAGCCAAGACGGAAGGCTACAGCAACATCTTCGTCGGCTATGCCGATTGCGGCACCGGCGGTCTGCTCGACCGCATCTGCGAGAAGCATGGCGTCGAGCGCATGGCCGGCCCGCATTGCTTCGCCTTCTACCAGGGCATGGAGGCCTATGCGAAAGTCGCAGACGACGACATGATGTCGTTCTACATGACCGACTTCCTCTGCCGGCAGTTCGACGCTTTCTTCATGAAACCGCTCGGCCTCGACAAGCACCCGGAGTTGATCAAGGACTATTTCGGC
>NZ_RZPB01000733.1:0-2997 GCF_003998535.1 Mesorhizobium sp. M7A.F.Ca.AU.002.02.1.1
GCGAAAGCCGGTATGAAGAGGTCACGTGGCTGCGCGGGCTCTATCTGACATCGGCGACGCAGGAAGGAGCGCCCATCGACCGGCTGACCGCGGCGCTGTCTTCGTCCTTCGGCCTGCCGCCGCGACGGGCGCTGCCCGCACCAAGGGTCGAAAAACGCAGCTTCTTCCTGAAGAACCTGCTGACCGAAGTCATCTTCAAGGAAGCGGGCCTCGGCACGTTCGATCCGCTGGCGCAACGGCGCCGCGCCTGGATCTGGCGGGGTGCGGCAGCCGCTTGCGCGGCGGCGGCATTGTTGGCCGGCGGGTTGTTCACCTGGTCCTATTTTGACAACCGCAACGCGATAACGGCCCAGGCAGGCCAGTTCGAAGCGCTGCAGACGCCGCTGACCTCCATCGCTGCAACGCCGGCATCGGTGGAGCAGCCCGCCATGGACGGCGCGCTCGGTGCGATGGACGCGGTCGCAACCGCCCGGACAGCACCGCCTGGCGCCGCCCAGGATCTACTGGGACCATCGGCCTCCGCGGAAATGGTGCGGGCGCAGACCGACACGTACGATCATGCCCTGCGCAATATTCTTGAGCCACGCATGATCGCCTTGCTCGAGGCGACGATGTGGCGGCAGATCCGCGACCCGGATTTCATGCTCGGAGCGCTGAAAACCTATCGCATGATGACGGGCCTGTCTCAGATGGATCCCGATTACGCCCAAGACTGGTGGGCGAACAGCTTGCCCGAATTCGCGGCCGCGGCACCATTTCCGACCGCCGATGCCGAAGAGCATCAGCTTGCCGCCATCCGCCGGATGACGGTCGACGAGAGCTATGTCGCGCCCGACCAGCCCCTGGTTGCCGAAGCGCTGAAAACGGTGTGTACCATTTCGTTGCCGGCGCGCGCCTACAAACAGTTGCTGGCCGATCCGGCAGTGGCCGGGCTCAAGGAGTGGATCCCGGCGAATTTCGCCGGCCCCAACGGCAGCAAGGTGTTCGCGCGGCGTTCCGCCAAGACGCTTCGCGTCGGCATTTCCGGAGCATTCACCTATGCCGGCTTTCACGACGTCATTCTCGATCGCATCGACGATGTCGCCGCACAGGCGGCGCTCGATCGTGCCGTTTTCGCTGGCGGCTGCTCAGAGAACTCCGAAACCTCGGTCTCGGCGCTGTCCGAGGATATTCTGAAGCTCTACTATGACGACTATATCGCGCAATGGGACAGCTTCCTGCGCGACATGAGGCTCGCGCCATTGACCGATCTCATCGTCGCCAGTGAGAACCTCAAGGATCTTTCGAGCGCCGATTCCGCGCTGAAGCGCCTGCTGACGGCAGTGGTGCAAGAGACGGAGCTCACCCGTTCGGATGACGCGCCCGCCGGAGATGACAAGGCGGCAGCCAAAGGCGGCTCGAAACTGCTCGGCAAACTGGGCAAGCTTGGCAAGATAGTGAAAACAGGGGCAAAACTGTTGCCACGGGCGGGTTCGGCCAGCGAGGTGGACCTGACCGGCAATCTTGTGGCCGAACATTTCAAACCACTCAAGAGCACCATTGCCGAGGTCGATGGCCAGCCGCCGGCACTGGATGCCGCGGTCGTCGCGCTGACCGCGCTATCCAACGTGCTGCAGACGGTCACCGCGAACCCCAATCCGCAGGATGCTATCAAGAAGCAGGGCGGCCTTGCCGAACTGACGGGAGCGGTCGCCCGGCAGGCACAGATCCTGCCCGACCCTATCAGCAGTTGGCTGGGCGGGATTGCCGGCGACACCAGCAATTTGACTCAGAAGGCGGTCACTTCGGAGCTCAACGCCATCTGGCGGGCCGATATCCTGCCTTTCTGCCAGGCGGCGCTGAACGACCGCTATCCGTTCAGCGCCGAGAGCGCGGTGGACGTGAACGTACGGGATTTCGCCCGCCTCTTTGGGCCGGCCGGGCTGATCGACGGTTTCATCAACGACCATCTGATCAACTATGTCGACATGACCAGCCAGCCATGGAAATGGCGCGCCGATTTCGGCCTTGACGGTTCGGCCTTGGCGGCGTTCGAGCAGGCCAGGCACATCCGCGACGATCTATTTGCGGGCGGCAGCGGACCCGTGATGAGCTTCACGCTTGAACCGAAGGACCTGTCTCCCAACGTCACGCGCGTCACGCTCAATCTCGATGGCCAGAGCCTCGTCTACTACAACAACGCAACGCGGCCGCAACCCATGACATGGCCCGGCAAGGACGGCACGGGCGTCATCTCGCTCGCCTTCCAGCCGATCGACGGATCGCCTGAAATAATGCTCAACGAAACCGGCAGCTGGGCGTGGCTGAGGATGCTCCGCAGTGGCCGCTTCGCCAGCACTTCGCTGACCGACGTCTACAGCCTGCGTCTGGGCACGAAAGGCATGTACGCCGATTTCGAGCTCAGGGCCGCCAGCGTCGAAAATCCGTACAACCTCGAAATGTTCAAGAAGTTCACATGTCCGCCGCAGATATGAATGTGCCCGGTTTTTACGGAAAAATGCCCGCCACCGGCGATTTCGTGACGAGGCGGCTGCCGGGCGACTTTGTGCGCGCTTGGGACCGCTGGCTGGCGCAGCATCTCGTCCCGCTGATGGGCTCGAAAGCCTGGGACGAACGAATCCCACTACGTTTCATCTCAGGGCCTGCGGCATTCGGAAACGCGGCGGGGGTAATCTTGCCCTCGGCCGACCGGGTTGGACGGCGCTTTCCTCTTAGCATCGTCGCGATGATGTCCTCTGCGGACGAGACGATGACGCGTAGGGCCGACTGGTTCCGCGACATGGAAGCGCTTTGTTTTGAAACCCAGGAGACCGGGCTGACGCCGGACGCGCTCGACCAGGCGCTGCTGGTTTTTCCCTTCCCTGATCGCGACGAACGCGGGGAAGCGATCGACGGCATGGTCGTGTGGACCGCAACCTCCGACCTTTACGACGTCGATCCGGAGGAACCCACCAAAATCCTCGAATCTCTCCTTGCCGTCAGTGGGGAGATCTGTTG
>NZ_RZPB01000734.1:0-2977 GCF_003998535.1 Mesorhizobium sp. M7A.F.Ca.AU.002.02.1.1
ATGTCGTTTCTATTCCGGGTGACGCTTGCCGTTGGCTGGAACGTCAAACCCTCTGTTTGAAACAGATATTCCGGAACGAAAGAACCAAAATATACAGATGATGAAATATTTATTCCATTTCACATCGGGGCGTCAAGGGCGATTCCGCGGCCTGCGGGCCGATTTACGCATCGCTCTGATGGATTCTATCATTTGCCTCGGCACCTTGCGCGGCGGCTGGCTAGATGTTTTCCGGCAGATAGATGTCGAAGGGCAGAAAGGTCTGGCCCGGAGCGTTGGCGGCGCCGGTTTCGATGGCATGCGCCATCAGGTCGACGAGCTCACGGCATAAAGCGGCGAGCGGGGTCGAGATCACCATGGTGAGGATGTTGTCGGCGAGCGCCGCGCGCGACTCGGCGTTGATCTCGTTGCAGACGACCACCGGCATGGTCGCGGGCTTCGCTGCCCGCAGCGCCGAGACCGCGCCTTCCATGCCACCGCCGGCGACGTAGCAGCCGGCAAGATCCGGATAGCGCGCCAGAAGATCGATCATCGCGTCATGGGTCACCTGGTTGGCTTCCAGATTGACCAGCGTTTCAAGCACGCTGAACTCCGGCGCATGCTCGCGGAAGAAGGAGCGAAAGCCGATCTCGCGCAGCTCATGGCCGTGGAAGCGGTGGCTGCCGACGAAGAGGGCGACCTTGCCGGGCCGCTTGGCTGCCTTGGAGATCATCCATGCGGCGGTGCGCCCGACCTTGCGGTTGTCGAGGCCGATATAGCCCTCCCGGATGCCGGCGGCAAAATCGGACAGCACCGAAAAGACCGGCTGCCCTCTCGCCTTCAAGGTTTCCACGACCGCTGTCAGGGTCGGATGGTCCGGACCGACCACGGCGATGGCCCTCGATTTCGCCGCCAGCCTGCGCATCTGGGAGGCGATCTCGTCGGGAGCCAGGGAGCTGGCGAAATCGATGCTCGCAACGCCGCGGAAGCGCTGCGATTGAGAGATGGCCAGTTCGAGTTCCCGCGCGAAGTCACCGTAGAAGGCATCGTTGCCCCGCAGCAGCAGGAAGCCCAGGCGGTACTCCGGCAACTCCTGGCGCATGCGCTGCTTGATAAGGCCGGCGGCGTGGTAGCCGATGTCGGTAGCGGTCTCGTAGACGCGGCGCGCTGTCTCTTCGCGCACCGGCAGCCGGTTGTTCAGCACGCGGTCGACGGTGGCGACACTGACGCCCGAGATGCGCGCCAGATCGGATATTGTCGGCCGCTTCACCATGCTTGCCTCGTCGGGTTTGCTCGAGCCCTTCGTACATCATCCTGATGGGAAATGATAGAAACTATCTTTATGATGTTGAGTCTATCATCAGTCGGCGTTACTTTGACGCCCGAAGCCAAGGGATTTCATGGCATTCGCTCTGGCGGATGCCTTTGCCGAGGGAGGCAATCATGTCCACTGCGCCGTCCCGGCGTGACTACAGCCTGATCGGCCGCGACGCCAAGCTCGCCGTCGAGACCGGCCTGTCGGCGGCCGAGTGGTATCACACCGACATACCGCGCAAGCAGATGAAGGAGCTGATGCAGCGCTCCGACGGGCCGGCGATCCGCGATACGGCGATCTGGTTCGCCGCCCTGACCGTCAGTGGCGCCGGCGGCGCCTGGCTCTGGGGCACATGGTGGTGCGTGCCGTTCTTCTTCGTCTATGGCGTGCTCTACGGCTCCTCGACGGATTCACGCTGGCACGAATGCGGTCACGGCACCGCCTTCCGCACGCAATGGATGAACGATGCGGTCTATCAGATCGCCTGCTTCATGATCATGCGCAATCCGGTGACCTGGCGCTGGAGCCACACGCGCCACCACACCGACACCATCATCGTCGGCCGCGACCCGGAAATCTCGGTGATGCGGCCGCCGGATCTGGTTCGCGCCATGCTGGGCTTCGTCGGCGTGCTCGACGCCTGGCATGCGATGAGCGATATGCTGCGCAACGCCGCCGGCACCGTCAGCGCCGCCGAAAAGACCTTCATTCCAGAACAGGAACAGCCCAAGGCGATCCGCGTCGCCCGCATCTGGACGGCGATCTATGCCGCCACCGTCGGGCTGGCGCTCTACACCGGTTCGTTCCTGCCGCTGATGCTGGTCGGCCTGCCCAGGCTCTACGGCGCCTGGCACCATGTCATGGTCGGGCTGCTGCAGCATGGCGGCCTGGCCGACAATGTCACCGACCACAGGCTGAACAGCCGCACCGTCTACATGAACCCGATCAGCCGCTTCATCTACTGGAACATGAACTACCATGTCGAGCATCACATGTTTCCGATGGTGCCCTATCATGCGCTGCCGAGGCTGCACGAACTGATCAAGCACGATCTGCCGGAAGCGACACCGTCGATCCTGGCCGGCTACCGCGAGATGATCCCGGTCTTCCTGCGCCAGCTGCGCAACGAGGACTATTTCCTCAAGCGCGAGCTGCCGCCGACCGCACGGCCATATCGCGAGGAATTCCACAACGACACTATCGCCGCCGCGGCGGAATGATCGTGCTTCCATCCGATCCAGACTGTTTATTTAACGCAATTCCGGACGGAAAACCGCTGCGCACTTTTTTGCTTTTGGGAGGACTTGAATGAGCGACTGGGTCGAGGCCTGCGCCACCGGCGACATAGACGAGGAGGATGTGATGCGCTTCGACCATGGCGGCCGCACCTTCGCCATCTATCGCAGCCCCGACGACGAGTTCTTCGCCACCGACGGCCTTTGTACGCATGAAAAGGTGCACCTGGCCGACGGGCTGGTGATGGATGACATCATCGAATGCCCCAAGCACAATGGCCGCTTCAACTACAAGACGGGTGACGCCCGCGGCGCCCCGGTCTGCGTCAACCTGAAAACCTATCCGGTCAAGGTCGATGCCGGCAAAGTCCTGATCCAGATCGGATGACCGATATGGCGGGGGGGGTGGTCATCATCGGCGCCCGCGAATGCGGCGGGCGGGGGGGGT
>NZ_RZPB01000735.1:0-2061 GCF_003998535.1 Mesorhizobium sp. M7A.F.Ca.AU.002.02.1.1
ATCTACCCTCAGCCGGCGTCGCGAACCCTGGCCAGCGCGATCGACAGCTTGTCCTGTGCATCGCGGTATTCGGCGAGCTTTTCACGCTCGGCATCGACGATCTCGGCCGGCGCGCTGGCCACGAACCTCTCGTTCGACAGTTTCTTGTGCAGGCGCGCGATCTCCTCGGTCACCTTGGCCAGTTCCTTCTGCAACCGTGCAGCCTCGGCGGCGAGGTCGATCAGGCTGCCAAGCGGCAGGCAGATCGTCGCCTCGTTGAGCACGATCTGCGCCGAACCCTTGGGCGCGATATCGGCAAGCGAGATGTCGCCGACCCGCGCCAGCCGCTTGATCGCCGACTCCTCGCGAACGAGGCGCTCGCGTGTCACATCGTTGGCGCCGACCACGACGAGCGGTGCGATGGCTGCCGGCGGCACGTTCATCTCCGAACGCACGGAGCGGATGCCGGAGACGAGGTCGACCAGCCAATTGATGTCGGCTGCAGCCTCGGCGTCTTCGAAGTCCGGTGACGGCCACGTGGCATGGCACAGCAGCGAGGGGCGTTGCTTGCCTTCGCCAGCGGTCTGCGCCCACAGTTCCTCGGTCATGAACGGCATCATCGGATGCAGCAGCTTGTAGATCTCGTCGAGCACGAAGGCGACGCAGGCTCGGCTTTCGGCTTTGGCCGCCTCGTCGGTTCCCATGAACACCGGCTTCAGCAGTTCCAGGTACCAGTCGCAGAACAGGTTCCAGACGAAGCGGTAGGCGGCGCCCGCCGCCTCGTTGAAGCGGTATGAGGTGATGCCGTCGGTGATCTCGCGCGCCGCCCGCGTCAGCTCGGTGAGGATCCAGCGGTTGACCGCCAGCTTGGCGTCGTTCAGCCAGAAATCGTCATTGCGCGCGACCTCGTTCATCTCGGCAAAACGCGTCGCGTTCCACAGCTTGGTGCCGAAATTGCGATAGCCGGCGATGCGCGCCGGATCGAGCTTCACGTCGCGGCCTTGTGCCGCCATCACCGTCAGGGTGAAGCGCAGCGCATCGGCGCCGTATTCGTCGATCAGGTCGAGCGGATCGATGACGTTGCCTTTCGACTTCGACATCTTGGCGCCGTTCTTGTCGCGCACCAGCGCATGGACATAGACGGTGTGGAACGGCTCCTCGTCCATGAAGTGCAGGCCCATCATCATCATGCGGGCGACCCAGAAGAAGATGATATCGAAGCCTGTCACCAGCACGTCGGTCTGGTAGTAGGTCTTCAGCTCGGGAGTCTCATCAGGCCAACCCAGCGTCGAGAACGGCCACAGCGCCGACGAGAACCAGGTGTCCAGCACGTCCTCGTCGCGGGTCAGGATCTCGCCCGGCTTGAAGTTCTCCAGCTTGTCCTCGACCCAGGCCTTCCACGGTCCTTCCAGCGCCAGATAGAATTCGATCGCGGCGCTCAGCGCCTCTTCCTCGGTCTTCTCGACGAAGACGCGCCCATCCGGCCCGTACCAGGCCGGAATCTGGTGGCCCCACCAGAGCTGGCGCGAGATGCACCAGGGCTGGATGTTCTCCATCCAGTCGAAATAGGTCTTTTCCCAGTTCTTCGGCACGAAGTTCGTGCGACCTTCGCGCACTGAAGCGATTGCCGGTTTGGCCAGCTCCGCCGCATTGGCATACCATTGCTCGGTCAGGAACGGCTCGATCGGCACGCCTCCGCGATCGCCATGCGGCACCGCATGGCGATGCGGCTCGACCTTTTCGAGGAAGCCGCCCTCTTCCATCAGCTCGACGATCTTCTTACGCGCGACGAAGCGATCGAGGCCGTCGAGTTCGTCCCAGACCGCCTGGCGCTCCGGCGTCACCTCGAGGCCGGCAAGGAAATCCTCATTGTCCCTGAGACTTACCGCCGCCTCCGTGGTCAGGATATTGATCGCCGGCAGCTTGTGGCGCTTGCCGACCTCGAAATCGTTGAAGTCGTGCGCCGGCGTGATCTTGACCGCGCCCGAACCTTTTTCCGGATCGGAATACTCATCCGCCACCACGGGAATCCTGCGGCCGACGATCGGCAGGACGATGTTCTTGCCGACCAGATGCCGGAAG
>NZ_RZPB01000735.1:2071-2970 GCF_003998535.1 Mesorhizobium sp. M7A.F.Ca.AU.002.02.1.1
GCATCGTCTCCGGGCGCGTCGTCGCCACGGTGATGAAGGTTTTCGGGTTTTCCGGGTCGAAGACCTTGCCTTCGACGGGGTAGCGGAAGTGCCAGAGATTGCCATTGACCTCCTGCTGCTCGACCTCGAGATCGGAGATCGCGGTGAGCAGCTTGGGGTCCCAGTTCACAAGACGCTTGTCCTTGTAGATCAGCCCTTCCTTGTAGAGCGTGACGAACACTTCGAGCACCGCCTTGGACAGGCCTTCGTCCATGGTGAAGCGTTCGCGTGACCAGTCGGCCGAGGCGCCGAGCCGCTTCAGCTGGTTGAAGATGGCACCGCCGGATTCGGCCTTCCACTCCCACACTTTCTCGATGAACTGTTCGCGGGTCAGGTCGCGGCGATGGATCTGCTTTTCCATCAGCTGCCGCTCGACCACCATCTGCGTGGCAATGCCGGCATGGTCCATGCCCGGCTGCCACAGGACGTTCTTGCCGCGCATGCGCTCGAAGCGCACCAATATATCCTGCAGCGTGTTGTTGAGCGCGTGTCCCATATGCAGCGAGCCGGTGACGTTCGGCGGCGGGATGACGATGGTGAAGGCCTCCGCCCCCTCCTCGGCCCCGGCACCGGCGCGAAACGCGTCGGCCTCTTCCCAGACTTTGGCGATCTTCGGCTCGACGGTTTTGGCGTCGTAGGTCTTTTCAAGCATGGGAAAATGGTCCGCGCTGTCGGGAGTTTGCTGGTCCGGTGTAAATCGGAAGGTTTTGGCCAAGTCAACCGCAAGGGCTGTCTCGGACCCTCACAACCAGATAGGCGCGGCCTCAGTCATTTCAACGGAACGCGATCCGTCGTCCTGCCGACACTGGTCGAAAGGCTGGTGCGCGAGGAGATCGAGCGCGTGGCGCGCGGGGCGCAGT
>NZ_RZPB01000736.1:0-2965 GCF_003998535.1 Mesorhizobium sp. M7A.F.Ca.AU.002.02.1.1
GTTATAGGCGATCACGCCGATGCCGACCGAGCGGCAGATGGCCGTCAGGTGGCGACGCAGGCCTTCCTGCTCCGACTTGACCAGATAGGGCGGCAGCACCAGCAGCCCGTCGGCGCCATTGGCCTCGGCGGCCTGGGCGAACTCGACCGCCATATGCGTGCCGTAGCCGACGCCGGCCAGCAGCGGCATCGTATCGGGCACTTCGTCCGACGCCGCCCGCACGACGCGCTTGTATTCCTCAAGCGTCAGCGAAAAGAACTCGCCGGTACCGCCTGCGGCGAACAGCCCGCTCGCCCCGGCTGTGCCTTGGGCCGCGACATGGGCGCGGTAACCGTCCTCGTTGAAGGCACCGTCATCGTCGAAGAAGGTCAGCGGAAAGGACAGCAGCCCGCGCCCAAGGGATCTGGTCAGTTCGGTGGGTGAGAACGTCAAAACGAATACTCCGTGCGAGGGGCCGGCCGATGGGAGGTCGGGCCGGCAAGGATTGTTCTAGCCGTGACTTGCCGGCAGGTTCATATGAGGCCCGGCCGGACTTCGGCCGCGGCAGCTTCGATCGCCCTGGTGCCCAGGCCCGACTTGACGATGCGGATCAGTTCCTCCTCGCTGGTGTCGGCCGTGGAGGCATCGAGCGCGACCTCGCCCGAATGCAGGAAGTTGATGCGATCGCAGACTTCGAAAATCTGGTTGTAGTTGTGGACGATCAGGATCACCGAAACCTGGCGCTGCTGGCGCAGATTCTGGATCAGGCCCAGCACATGCGCGCTCTCGCGCACGCCCAGTGCCGCCAGCGGTTCGTCGAGCACCAGGATCTTCGGCGACGAATAGATCGAGCGGGCAACCGCAATGCACTGGCGCTGCCCGCCCGACAGGAGGTCGACCGTGCTGTTGACGCTGGGGATCGTGATGCCGAGCGTATCGAGATAGAGCTGCGCCTGTTCGCGCATCTTCCTATTGTCCAGCAGGTTCAGGCCAAGGAAGCGCTTGTGGTACTCGCGGCCCAGAAACATATTGTGAAAGACGCTGAGGTCGCCGATCAGAGCCAGGTCCTGATAGACGGTTTCGATGCCTTGGGCGCGCGCATCGCGCGGCGAGGCGAAACGCACCTCCTTACTTTGCGAGACGATCGTGCCGGTATCGGGCTGGTGGAAGCCGGACAGGATCTTGATCAGCGTCGATTTACCGGCGCCATTGTCGCCGACCAGCGCCAGGACTTCGCCCTGGCGCAATTTGATCGAGACGTCGACGAGGGCGGTGACGGCGCCAAAACTCTTGGAGATGTTGGACATCTCCAGCACGACAGGCGCATCGGGTGCCAGCGGCGGAATGGTTGGCGAATTCATACGCGCCTCCGTGTGCGCAGGCGGTCGACCTGGATTGAGAGGATCATCGCGGCGATGATGGCCGCGCCGAGATAGATGTCGGACACAGTGGCCTGGGCGCCGATCATCACCAGGCCGTTGTTGAGCGAGGCGACGACGAAGGCGCCGATCAGCGCGCCGATGACGGTGCCGGAGCCGCCCAGCAGGGAAGTGCCGCCGATGACCGCCGCCGCGATCGCCTGCAAGGTAAGGAACGGGCTGCCGGCCTGCGGATCAGCCGAGGTGAACTGGGCGGTGTTGATGATGCCGGCGAAGGCGGCGCAGCCGCCGGCGATCATGAAATTGTAGATCTTCATGCGGTCGGTGCGCACGCCGATCTCGCGGGCGCCGATGATGTTGGAGCCGGTGGCGATGGTGTGCAGGCCGAAGGTGGTGCGGTTCAGCACCAGCGCCAGCACCAGCACCACCAGCACCGCCCACAGGAAGGGCGTGAACGCGGTGATGCCATGCCAGGACAAGAGCGCATCCGACGGCTGGTACAGGCTCTGCCCGAAGATGGCGTTGAAGGGCTGCTCGACCGGCGCCACGATCGGTTGGCTGTTGTAGATCGAGACGACGATGCCTTGCAGGAAGAACAGCATGCCGACGGTGGTGATCAGCGACGGCACCTTGAAGCGCACGGTGATGATGCCGTTGATGGCGCCGACCAATATGCCGATCAGCACGCCGATCAGCGCACCGACGGCCAGCGGCACGCCATAGGTGACCGACAGCAGCGCCATGACGTAGGGTGCGATCGAGAAGATGGCGCTGAGCGACAGATCGATTTCGCCGGTGATCATCAGCATGACTTCCGCCGCGGCGATCAGGCCGAGCCGGCCGGTGTCGCGCAGCACGACGCTCATGAATTGCGGCGACAGGAAGCCGCCATCGCTGCCGAACTGGAAATAGATCACGAGCACGATGGCGACCACGGCGATGCTGGCCTCGCGATAGCGCGACAGCAGGATCAGCAGCCTCTCGGTCATTGTGTGCGGAACCTTGACGCCGGTCTTCTTCGCAGGCTTGGTTTCTGTGGGCGGCACTCTTGTCTTCCTGATTTCGAACTTTGGGCGAAGAAGAGGATCGGCGACGGGCAGCCGTCGCCACCCCCGCCACATCACGCAAAATGACGCGGCGAGGGCAGGTGTGTCGCGGTTCGGCCGCGTCAGGTCGGCTCGACCTCGCTGCGACCCTCGAAGCGCGACTTGCCGACATAGGCGTCGACATTGTCCTTGGTCACATAGGCCTGGCTGGTGTCGCTGTTGGCCGGGCCGACAAGGCCGCCCGAGAGCTTGTAGAGATACATCTGCTGCACCGGCAGGAAGCCCTGCAGATAGGCCTGCTGGTCGGTGGTGAAGTTGACGTCGCCGGCCTTGATGAAGTCCAGCGTCTGCGGGAACAGGTCGAAGCCGGCCACCGCGCCGCCGGCTTTCACCAGGCCGTATTTGTGGGACACGAAACCGCAGGCATGGGTGGCGGAACCGCCGGTGCCGAACAGGCCGTTGACGGTCTTGTGGCTGAGATAATAGCTCTCGACGCGCGAGATTTCGGTTGCCGGATCCGGACCGGTGTTGACGACATCGTAGGTGACGCCGCTGCCACTG